>JAFPZI010000052.1 GCA_017417365.1 Synergistaceae bacterium | reverse complement strand
CCGAGCCCCGCAGCGTATATTGACGTAGGAAGCCCCATCAGGACCCACGCGCTCATGTCCGACGCTCCCGCAGAGAGTGCCGCTACCCACGGACCCATCTTCCTGTCTCCCAAGAAATAGCCCTTCTCCGTCTGGTTTTTCTCCCTCACGAAGAACCACACACCGATTGAGAGCATGAACACCAGATATACTATGAATACACTGACTTCTACTAAGTTCATTGTGATTGCAAAACTCCTATCGTCAAAAAATTCTTTGCAGTTTACCACATTCACCAAACAGCTAGCAAGTTACCGCCATTCCGTGTACAGCGACAATATCGCCCAAGTGTCCTTGTCGTCCCACACGTGAGGCCTTGCCGTCGCAGTGAATGTCCCGGGCCTGTCCTGTTTGTCCCGGAGGTTGTAGAGTTCCCCAGTCATCGTGATTATTCCCCGTGAGCTTGAGACATCCTGAACTTCAGCGTAGTACACCGTCTCCGGCCTCCAGTCCGCAGCGTTAATGTGGTAGTTCCTGCCGTCATAGTAGACTTCTGCGTCCGGCCCGTCAAATGTATCACTCCCGCTGAACGTATGATTATTGATTCGTAGGTCGAAATACTTCCTGACGCTGGCGGCTGCACTGGCACCTGAGATAATATCCCTGCCGTATTCGCAATGTCTGTCGGGACAACGCTTGATTGTCGTCTTGGGGTTGTTGATAACGTTGTGGATTATTCCGAACCTGATTAATTCTGCGGAGTTAGGATTGTTCCCGAAATGAAGAATGCTGTCCATGTCGCCCTCCTCAAGGTCAAAGTTGTACAGCCCCGCTTCAGTGAAGTTGCTCAGGAAGATTCCCATGCGCCTGTACTCGCTGGACTGCCTCGACGCTCCCAGAGCCATCACGGCCAGCACAAGTATCAACGCTCCCGAGAAAAGTTTACGCTTCATGAATATACCTCCTTGAAATGTGTATGGCAGAATTATAGCAACACCCGTGCCTGCCACAAGCACAGGAGGCCGTAAAGAGCGCGCAGCCCCCCGCAGTGAGAGTGAAGAATAGCAGTCAGGGACTAGGATTGCACTGGCAAAAGCATACCCCCGGAAGTTTTGTACATGGAAAAATTAAGTATTGCGTTTTGTGGGTTTTTACGTGTATAATTCTCACCATAACAGCGTACCCAAAAATTACGGACTGTTCTATTTCTGCGTATCTTCTGCCAGGTATGAATCTGCATCCCGGGTATGTCGGGGACAGTCAAGCCTTGATGGGATGTATATTAGTTAAGGAGGTGCTTCTATGAGTAACGCTGCGGTAATGATGAATGTTGTACTGCGTCTCAGGCCTGCTCTCTTAAGGGAAGGGAACAGGTTATGCGCGGTCATTCGGCATGCAGACGGCTGGATGGGGGCCGCACGTTATCGGTGGGAAGGATAACGGGAGAGAAATTAGATTTATGCTCGTGAGGAATCATGAGCGCGCGTTTGTGGTTGTCCGCATGAAGTTTTGTGCGGATTCGTTTATGAATTTGGAAGGAGGAAAAAGGTTTTGAGTAAAAATTTACGTGTATTTCTTCTGTCCGTTCTTGTATTGATGCTGGCTGCGTCTTCAGCCGTTGCAGCAAATTCCATTACCTTTACGTGGAAGGGCGGGACTTCTACTGTTTGGCGCGATGCTGGCAACTGGTCGCCGGATATAACTTACGCTACATTAAGTAGTGGGACAGATGCTGCATCTCTTGATGAAAGCGTACAGGAGAATACGTTCTATCCCGGCGGTGTGGTCTACAAGAGCGGCTCAAGAGAGATTAAGGCAGTTATCCCCTATGATGCGAACCTGATACTGAACGGAAGCCTTATCGGTAACGTTGATGTTATCAGCATCGATGCTTCTGAGGGCAGAGTATCCGGCGTAAATTACACTGGTGCTGTAGCTCTCAATCTCGGTGCTTACGACATGAGGGGTAAGTTAGCCCTTAAGGTCGGCAGCGGTTCCGACGTTGTCATCAATGCCGCGGGCGGAAAGCTCAATGTTAGCAGTGCTACGAGCTGGGACGTATACGGCAACCTTACGCTGAATGCTCCTGTTTCACTGACTACAACATCATCAACATTTGAGATTATCAAGCATGATACAACTGACAGAAGGAGCCTTATCGTCAGGGCCCCAATAGCGAGAGCCTCAAGTGTTACATCTGGTGCAACAATTTGTGTAAGCCTTGACGCGAGTGTCTCGACTTCCAGCAGGGTAACCCTCACGACTGATCAGAGCTCACTGCTCAGTGCATATACGACACTGAAGGCTGGTAAGAATTCTGTGCTGCTGTTTGACACTGATGCTTCAAGCAGCCCCACAGTTGAGCTTGGCGAGGGTGCGGTATTTAATGTAGGGTCAGGTCATACCGTTACTCTCACGGCGGCTTCTAACGGAATCACATCGGCTACGAAGTTCACTAAGGCCGGTGCAGGTACTTTGAAGCTGGTCGGTGCCCGCGGTTCTCTTAGACCGTCAGACACGGCTACCACGACGTATGCTAACAAGTACTATGTTGTCGAGACGGGTGTTCTCGCCAGCTTAAACAACTATGTACAGATCACAGTAAATGCCGGTACACTTGCTTTTGCGGCGGACACTGCTGATTCGAACAGCGGCGGCCACTACCAGACTGAGGGACGCTACATCACCAGCCGTGATGTGACGACCAGCGCAGGGACAGTCCATGCGTATGATTACACTCCTGCGATTACCGTTGCTACTGGGAAATCCCTTGACATCGTCGTGAAGAGCGGAGCAACCCTCGACGTTGGAACGTATTCCATCAGAGAGCAGATAGCCCCCACTGAGGCCGTCAAGATCACAGTAGAGAACGGCGGAACGGCTAATATCGCTGAGATGGGTATCTTCAGCAGAGCGTATGAGGATGGCGTAACAACAGCAGCTCTTGTAGACAGCAGCGACAACTACGCTACACCTGAAGTATACAGCCGTGTAAGCCTTGACATCAGCGGAACTCTCAACATCACCGGTACTCAGGCAGTCCGCACAATCACCAACTCCAACACTGCGGGCAAGGGCGGAGCTATCACCGTTGCTGACGGCGAGGAGCTTATTCTTGTGCTGGACGGTACGACTAGTAAAGACCTGGAGGCCGCTTACTACAACTATTACGGGACTATCGAGGCGGACAGCGTAGGACTCATCGGAAAGTTTGCGAATTACCCGTTCAGAGTGGGCGTAAATGACGCTGTAGTAACCATCAAGACTCTTAAGGTCTACGGCGGAAGCGAGCTTATGCTTGACGACCAGACCCTGCTTTCCAGCAGTGAGAGCATCTACCTCCGCAAAAAGGGTTCTAACTCCAGCTTCTCAGCTATGACGGTCGGTAAATTGACTATCACGAGCGGTGAGGTAGAGATCCCCGGAACGCTGAAGATTGACGGTGCTGGACGTTCAACCGGTGTAGCACTTATCACCTTCAGCAAGGATGTAACCAAGTCCAAGACAGACACGAAGCCTGCTCTTACAGTAACAACGACCGAGATTCACGCCAACGCTTCAGAAGTCGGCACGGACTATGTGGGCGGCCTCGCGATGGTAGTGAGCGGAGACGGTGCCCTGACGCTGAATACAGTAACGGGTAACCCTGTCAATGCACACCCCGATGCGGCTGTTCGTGTAACCAGCAGTGCTGACCTCGTGCTGAATGGATCAATTCCTGCGACGAGCGGTATCACCGTCAATGAGGGCGCGACGCTCGAAGTTGCACAGGGCGTGAGAATCCCCGGCAACCTTGACCTCAACAGGGGCGCAATCCTCAAGGCAACACTGACTGCACCCAACGCCACCAGCAATGGTACATATGCGGTTACTGTCGAGAAGGGCCTGACGCTTTCAACGAATATCAGCCTCGATGTTGAGCTTGCTGATGAGGAGCTTGGGAACCTTCCTACGACTTACAGCAGAACGTACAAAGTTGTCGGTGTTACGGATGCGGCTAACCTGAAGGTTATCAGCAAGGATAATTTCGATGTAGCTCTTCTCAATGAGAACACTGCGAATATTTTCAAGACGAAGACATCCACAATAAGCACGGATACCTTCCTTGATGAGAAGGGTGTTTTCCTTGAGCTCGCAGCGAACATTCAGCAGCCCGTTCTTGGTGAGGCTTCATTTGACAAGTCAACGTTCGGAGCCAACAAGCAGTTCACAGTTATGATCCCTGTTACGTATTCAAGCGCGTACAGTGAGCACTACAAGAACTACATTACGGTTAACAGCGTTGATGCCAACATCAATGCTAACGGAGTGAGGGCCATTGCCAGCTACAACCCAACGACAGGGCTTGTTACTGTAGCCGGTACTTCGACGACCAACACGGCCGAGATTGAAGTCAAAATCGGCTGGATTAAGGGTACTTCCACAGACCTTGCAAACAGCTATTCAGGTTTAGGTGCTAATAGGAACACCAGCGTAGCCACAGCAATGGACGAAACAGTATCCAAGAGGCATTGGGTTGACATTGACGGCCTTGCACTGGACTTCTTCATTCCTATGACGAAGAAGATCACTCTTGAGGGAACTGCAGAGGTTGTTGACCCGACAGAGCCCGAAGAAGTTGAAGGTATCGAGATTACACCCGCTGATGCAGACGGCTGGGCAGTAGACCCTGCTTCACCTGATGCACTGCTGAAGTTCACGGTTAAGGGCCTCAGGGTAGCAGTGAGCACCAACGCTTTACTTCCTACGCTGGTAGACGGAAAGTATGTCTGGAACAACGGCTACGACACGACGAAGACCTACGAGATGCTCAGCAGCGACGGCAACTACTATGCGGTTGATCCTGTAGTTGTTGTGGTTGACGGCGAGGGTGTCCCGATGGACAACGTAACGATTGAGCCTTCAGAGACTGAATCCAACGCTGCAGATGTCTTCATCCCGACGAATCTTGTGGCTTCCAACAGCGACACGAACGGCACGCTGAAGGAAATAGCTATACGCGGAACCCTCGAAGGCGGAAAAGTTGTAAGCTCGCCTAAGATTACTGTAACGGTAACCAAGAACCATCTGGGTACTGTTGAAGTTGACGGCGGAACTGCACAGACAGACGCGGACGGCAAGGTAACGACCTATGAGCCTTACACTATCACGGCTTCTGACGATCTGGGCACAGTACCTGCGGAAGGCTGGACAGTATCAGACCTTCCTGAGTGGCTCGAGGCGAACCCCGAAGCTGGCACCCTTGAACTCTTGCTCAAGCAGGATTACACGGGCACAGTAACGGCAGGACCTGTAGTAGTTACGGTTGTTGCGAACGGCACAGTAGGAACCAGGACGTACAGAGTTGCAATCAACGTTGTTGGCGCGAAGGGCACATTCGATAGCATCGTAGTACCTTCGAACGCTACACAGAGCAGCGTACAGAATGGCAGCAATATAGCTCCGATAACCTTCAGGACTTCTCCTGACGTACCCGCGAGCTGGGACATCAGCACCGAGGCTCCTTCATGGATAGCGGCTTCCGGCAACAACACGGCCACGTTCACTCTGAGCGGCACGGCTTCCGAGACGACGTTCCCGGCAACCTACACGTTCACGGTAACGGCCACAGCGGACGGCAAGAGCGACAGTGCTACTGTATCAATCACGGTTGTTGAGCCTGTACTTGCAGTAGAGTTTGACGACAGCGGCGCGAGCATGGTCGAGGGCTACAACTACAGAGCAACTCTGACGGCCAGCAATGCTTCAGGCGACGTAACTTGGTCATTAGCTTCGGCTCCTGCGTGGATCAAGGTAACGAAGACCGGCGCGACGACGGCAGTTCTTGAGGGACTTGTTCCCGCGTATGTCGATGACTTCGAGGACGAGGACCCGAACGAGATCGCGTTCACGGTAACGGCAACTGACGCGAGCGGAGCAACGGCTGAGCAGGAAGTCTCAATCACTGTTGAGGAAGATTCTTATGTAGTGAGCTCAACTGTACCCAGCTACGTAGCACCTGCAGCGGGTGTTGAACTTGGGACGGTCAAGGCTGATTACACAGTAGATATTGACTTCCCGGTCGATGAGGACGGAGTCCCAACGATCACGGTAGACGATCTTGAGAGCATCAACCTTCCTAGCTGGCTGACCTATGAGCCTAAGATGAATGCTGATGAGGAAGTTATCGGCCTCACGCTGAAGTACAACGCGGTTAACGGAGTTGCTCAGGGCACGAGGGGAAGCGTACGTATCCCTGTGAGCGGAGCAGATGACTATGACGTGCTCGGCTGGGATGTAGTGTATGATGTACCTGCACCGGCACTTGAGTTCACGCTTGGCAAGAACAGCATGAACCTCAGGGTCGGAAGCTCTGACACAGTAGCTCTTACAGCGACGAACGTTCAGGGCACAGTGAACTTCACCTACACGGCAAATCCTGCAACGGGTCTGACAGTGTCAATCGCTGAGGGTGTGGCAACAGTTACTGCGGCCACTGCGGGAACCTACACGGTAACCTTCACGGCGACCGACGAGCGCGGAGCAGATGGTGCGAAGACGGCTGATCTGAGCGTAACCGTAACGAGCGGCGAAACGCCTGGACCTGGCCCGAATCCTCCTGCACCGACAACGTTCGGAGTAACGGCAACCCCGACAACTCTTAATGTTGTAGCAGGCAGCACAGCGACCGTAACTCTTGCGGCGTCAAACGCTCAGGGCACAGTGAGCTACACTGCAAGCCAGACTTGGGTAACGTTCAGCGGCAACACTGCAACGTTCGCACCGACAACGGCAGGGACCTACACCGTAACCATCACGGCGACTGACGCAGGACGCACAACGGCCAACACCGCAACGGCGACCGTAACAGTAACCGTAACGGAGCCTGAACCGGAAGCCTTCGCGCTGACGACGACGAGGAGCGTATCACTCAACCTCGCGACGCTGGGCGGCAACACGAGCACAATAACGCTTGCACCGGCCAACGCACTCGGCGCAGTGAGCTACACCTACACGGTAACCCCGTCAACCGGCCTGACAGTGTCGATCTCCGGCAACAGTGCAACACTGACTGCTGAGGAAACGGGAACCTACACGGTAGTCTTCACGGCAACCGACGCAGGACGCACGACTGACAACACCGCAACGTTCACGACGACCGTAACGGTAGGCAGCGGAATCACCAGCCCCGACGTAAGGTCGATCGGCAGTTCAAGCGGCGGATGCGATGCAGGGTTCGGCGCACTGGCATTAGTACTTGCGGCACCGTTATTCCTTCGCAGGAGGCGTTCATAAGGTACTAAGGCGCAACGACTAGAAACACTACCTGATACTTAGGCAGAAGAGAAACGACAAGCCCCGTGGGAGAAATCCTGCGGGGTATTTATTTATGGGAGTGATAGTGATGATTGAGGTTGATAGATTGTCCCTGCAAAGAGGCCCAAAGGTCTGGGAGGCTTGGCCAAAGTTCGTGAAGTCTGCGGGGGCTTGGGAATGCCTGCGGGATATTCACGTGATGCTGTTCGGGGGATTGCTGGACTTTGCCGGGCAGGTTCGGACGCGGAATATCTCTAAGGGCGGGTTCAGGTTCGCGAACGTGATATTTCTTCAGGACAACCTGCCGACGATTTCGGGAATGCCTCAGAGTAATTTTCCTGAGATTCTAGAGAAGTATGCAGAGATGAATATTGCTCACCCCTTCCGCGAGGGCAACGGCAGGGCTATGCGCTTGTGGCTCGACGGAATGCTTGAACGTGAGCTGAACACCCGTATAGACTGGGCGAAAATCGGGCGTGAAGAATATCTTTCGGCGATGCAGAGAAGTCCCGTGAACACTCTCGAACTCGCAGCCCTCCTCAAGAACTCAATGCTTCCTGCTGAGGCTCTCTGTGATGAGGCTGTATTCATGGCCGGATTGTCAGCGTCATACAAGTACGAAATGTGATATATTTTCCCCGACAAAATTTTACAGAAGGACTCTAATTCATGATAGCAATCGTAAATTACGGTGTGGGAAATCTCTTCTCGCTGTCGAGTTCGTTCGCTGCCATAGGCCGGGACGTTCTGGTAACCTCAAACCCCGATGACCTGCAGAGGGCCGAACGCATAATTCTTCCCGGCGTGGGAGCGTTTGAGGATGCCGCACGAAAATTATTCTCGTCAGGCCTCGCTGAACCCTTGCTTGAGGAAGTCCGAAGGGGCAAGCCTCTTTTGGGAATCTGTCTGGGAATGCAACTGTTGTTCACGAAAAGTTACGAGTTCGGTGAACATGACGGCCTCAACCTGATTCCCGGCAGCGTCAGGGCAATCTCCGAAGTTATCCCCGAAGGCCTCAAGATTCCGCAAATGGGCTGGAACTCCCTGCACTTGGCCAAAGCCGGCGGAGTGTTCGCAAATTCTCGTGAGGGTGATTACGTCTACTTTGTGCACTCGTATTCCGCTCACTGCGAGGACAAGTACATTACCGCCACGACAAATTACGGCTCCGGCCTTACGGCAGCTGTGCAGTCCGGCAATGTCTACGGCGTCCAGTTCCACCCCGAGAAGAGCGGGGCTGTTGGCTTGGGGATTCTGCGTGCGTTCTGTGAGGTGAGTGAATGATTATTCTACCGGCAATAGACTTATTCGGCGGGCAGGCTGTGAGGCTCCTCAAGGGGGATTACTCCCGAATGACCGTCTATGACCCTGACCCAGTGAACACCGCGCTTAAGTTCCGTGAAGAGGGCGCGGAATGGGTGCACATCGTTGACCTTGAGGGTGCGCGTTCGGGCGAGGCTGTGAATCTCGGAGCGGTCATGAGGATTCGTGAGGCCTGCGGGCTGAAGTGTGAGGTAGGCGGAGGGATTCGGGACTTGCGGACGGCAGAACGTTACGTGAACGCTGGGGTTGAGCGCGTGATTCTCGGGACATCTGCGGCGACTCGTGAGGGTTTTGCGGCAGAGGCAGTGAGGCACTTCGGGAGTGAGCGTGTTGCTGTGGGTGTTGACGTTCGGGACGGCAGAGTCTCGGTCAAGGGGTGGCTCGAGGACTCCGGGCTTGAGGCGTTCGGGTTTTGCCGGAGGATGCAGGACTCTGGGGTTGGTGTGCTGATCTGTACGGACATTTCCCGGGACGGCGCGATGGAGGGCACTAACACGGGGTTCTATGAGGCTCTGAGGCGGGAGCTTGACGTGAGGATTATCGCTTCTGGCGGGGTGAGTTCGCTTGAGGACGTGAGAGTGTTGACGGGGCTCGGCCTGTACGGTGCGATTATCGGGAAGGCGTATTACACTGGTGCGGTGAGAATCTCTGAGGCAATAGAGGAGGCGGAATCATGATTACGAAGCGGATTATTCCTTGTCTTGACGTTAGGGACGGGCGGGTCGTTAAGGGAGTGAACTTCTCGAACCTGAACGACGTAAATTCTCCCGTTGAGCTCGCGAAATTCTACAGCGACAACGGTGCGGATGAGCTGGTGTTCTACGACATTACGGCCTCGTCTGACGGGCGGAAAATCTTCACGGAAATTCTGCGTGAGACCGCTCGGAACGTGTTTATTCCCCTGACTGTCGGGGGCGGGATTTCGAGTGTGGCCGACTTTGAGCGTGTACTGTCTTGCGGTGCGGACAAGGTCATCGTGAACACTGGAGCTATTCGCAATCCCGGGCTTATCCCGGAGGCGGCGAGGCTCTACGGGTCTCAGTGCGTGGTGATTTCTGCGGACGTTAAGCGTGTTGGGGGAGGGTTCCACGTTTTCGCTCGGGGAGGGCGTGATGATACGGGAATAGAGGCTGTGGGGTGGATTCGTCGGTGCGTTGAGTCTGGTGCTGGGGAGGTTGTGCTGAACTCAATAGACACTGACGGAGTGAAGAAGGGTTTTGACCTCGAGATGTTGCGGGCGGTGTGTGAAGTTGTGAATGTTCCTGTGATTGCCTCAGGAGGTGCGGGAAGTATTGAGGACTTCATCACGTTATTTCACTCGGTGCCGAAAGTTGATGCGGGGCTAGCTGCGTCAATCTTCCACTTTGGGGAGGTTGCTATAGCTGACCTCAAGGCAAGAATGAGTGAGGAAAATATCCCCGTGAGGTTGTAATGGGGGCGGGGGGGTGGGGTTGCCGTGAGTGAAACGAGCGGCACATTTTCCCCATCCTCAAGAAAGGAGTACTTATGCTTAACATTGATGATTTGAAGTTCAACGCTGACGGCCTCATTCCGGCTGTGGCTGTCGATGATGATTCGGGTGATGTCCTCATGCTCGCATACATGAACCGTGAGAGCCTGACTATCACCCTCGAGAAAAAACTCGCCTGTTTCTGGAGCCGTTCCCGCCAAGAATTGTGGCTCAAAGGTCAAACCAGCGGCAACTACCTTCATGTACGCGAGATTGTTGCTGACTGCGACAGAGATACCCTATTGCTCTACGTCAAACCCGACGGCCCAGCATGCCATTTGGGGAACCGTTCGTGTTTCGTTGATGACCTCATGCCCAGAGAGAAAGAGTCCCACGAGAAATTCACCATGTGCGGCCTTATGGAGCTCATCAAGGGCAGGAAGTCAGACAAGGTTGAAGGATCTTACACGTCCTACCTGTTCGAGAAGGGCCTAGATAAAATCCTCAAGAAGGTAGGCGAGGAGAGCGCAGAAGTCATAATTGCCGCCAAGAACGACAAGAAAGAGGCCGTATACGAAATTTCTGACCTGGTCTATCATTTGATGGTCCTCATGGCAGAAATGAACATTGACATCAAGGATATTATTCTGGAGCTGGCTTCTCGGCACGTTATCGACAAGAAGATTAAGCAGGAGAAAATGACCTCATGATACGCTCTGACTTCCACGTTCACACGACTTATTGCGACGGCAGGAACTCACCCGAAGACGTGATTCAGGAGGCTGTCAGGCTCGGCATGAGGAAGCTGGGATTCTCCGGCCATTCTTACACCCCGTTTGACCTTGAGCCGTGCATGTCCCAAGAAGGCACTGACCAATACAGGCAGGCTATTCACTCTCTCAGGGAGAAATACAGAGGCCGGATAGAAATACTTTGCGGGACTGAGTGTGATTACTATTCGGACATTGACCCAAAGGATTATGATTACGTCATAGGGTCAGTTCACTATATTGACTGCGGAGGAGTCTTCCGGCACCTCGACCACACCCCCGAAATGTTACAGGCAGCCATTGATGAGTCCTTCGGCGGAGACCCTTACGCCCTCGTTGAACACTATTACTCACTCGCTGCTGATGTGGTGCACAAGACAAACGCTGACGTTATCGGACACTTTGACCTAATCACCAAACTTAACGCCAATAATCGATTCTTCGACGAGAACAACCCCCGTTACGTTGAGGCCGCAAATTCCGCACTTGATGCCCTCCTCAAGACCGGCAAGCCCTTCGAGATCAACACCGGCGGAGTGTCCAGAGGCTACAAGGATTTTCCCTACCCATCACTAAGAATCCTGAAGTACATTGCTGAACGCGGAGGCAGCGTGATTCTGTCCAGCGACTCACACAGCAAGGATACTCTTATGTTCGGGTTCGGGAAGTACGAGGAACTTGCGCGCTCTCTTGGCCTGAAGGTGTGCGAATTGTGATTTACTTCATCGGGGCGGGACCGGGAGCCGTTGACCTAATCACGGTGAGGGGCGCGGAACTCTTGAGGAGGGCCGGAATAATCGTGTATGCCGGTTCGCTCGTCAACCCTGAATTAGTGCGGAAGTATGCCCGTGAGGATTGCGAACTTCACGACAGCTCACGAATGACTCTCGGCGAAATTCTTGCGGTCCTGACTGACGGACACGAGCGGGGAGTCCTCACTGTCAGGCTACATTCAGGAGACCCTGCGTTGTACGGAGCAATACGTGAACAGATTTCGGCCCTGCGTGAGAGGGCTATACCCTTCGAGGTTGTGCCGGGAGTGAGCTCACTTTTCGCGGCCTCTGCTGCTCTGGGCACTGAGTACACAATTCCCGGCCAAGTCCAGACCCTGATAATCTCGCGCGTCGAGGGCCGGACTCCTTCACCTGAAAGCGCGTCCGTTGCGTTGTTCCTGTCCGCAGGAATGACCGCTAAGGCCTGTGCTGAACTCATCGCTAGGGGTTACGCTCCCGGGACACCTGCGGCTTTGGTCTACCGTGCGTCTTGGCCTGACGAGTGGGTGATTCTCGGGACACTTGAGACTTTGCCGGGACTCACTGAGGGCATCACTAAGACTGCGATAATCCTCGCTGGCGATTTCCTCAACGACAACATTCGCGCGGCCTCCAGACTCTACGACAAAGATTTTTCCCATGAGTACCGTAATAGCTGCCTTCACGAATAGGGGAATAGCTTTGGCCCTGAGGCTCTCGGAATTTCTCGGAGGGAGCGTGTTTGTGCCCAAGAGATTTTCTCGTGAGGGAGTGAGTGTGATTGGCGGCTCTCTGAGTGAGTGGGCGGGCAGGTACTTTCACGAGGCCGGAGCGTTAATCTTTGTGGGTGCGTGCGGAATTGCTGTGCGTGCCGTTGCTCCTCACGTCGAGTCAAAACTCTCTGACCCCGCCGTGATCGTGATTGACGAGGCCGGAAGGTTTGTTGTGCCTGTGTTGTCGGGGCATGTCGGAGGGGCTAACGATTTGGCGCGGAGGCTCGCGGGGTTTCTTGGGGCTCATGCGGTAATCACCACAGCTACGGACGTGAATAATCTGCCTGCTGTCGATGAGTGGGCGGTGAGGAATAATTGTGCGGTTGAGAACCCTGAAGCGGTCAAGGCTGTATCCGGCGCATTACTCGGGGGTGAACGTGTGGGCGTGGCCGTAACGTGTGATGAGGCGGTGAGTCCGTTCCCCGTAACGTTGCGGCTGAGGCCGAGAGTGTTGGTGTTGGGTGCGGGGTGCAACAGGGGAGTTGACCCTGAGGAGTTCGAGAGTTGTGCTGTGGATTTCCTGAAGGGGGCGGGGGTGTCTGTGCTGAGTCTTAAGGCTCTTGCGTCAATTGACCTCAAGAAGGATGAACCGGCCATGAAGATTTTTGCGCAGAGGCACAGAATAGCTTTCAGGACTTTTGGGGCTGGGGAACTTCAGGCGGTGATAGGGAGGTTCACGAGTTCAGAGAAGGTGATGGAGTTCACGGGGACGGACAATGTGTGTGAGAGGGCGTGTGTGTTGGCGGGCGGTGAAGGAGCGGTGCTGCTGCGGAGTAAGTGTGTGTATGAGGGCATGACGTTTGCGCTGGCTCGTGTGAGTAAGTATAATGAATCCATAAGGAGTGATTCCCATTATGAGCATGGCAAAAATTTATGATGACGGGAAAATTACGCTTCCCGTAGAGATACGCCGTCTTCTTGGCCTGAAGTTAGGCGACAAAGTAACTTTTCTCCAGAACCAAAACGGAGAGGTTGTACTCATCAATTCATCTGCACAGGCAATTCACAAGGCACAGGAGGCATTTTCTGGAGCTGCTGAAGTCTTGGGGGTGAAAGATGATGATGATGTTCAGGCCCTCATAAGTGAGCTACGTCGTGGGAAAAACTGACCATGAGAATCCTTATTGACACAAATATTCTGTTCTCTGCATTGCTTTTCCCAAAATCTGTACCTGCTGAGGCTCTCCTTCGGGCTGATGCTGAACATAATATAGTTCTCTGCGACCGTAACATTTCAGAGCTGAAGGATATACTGCGCAGGAAAGCTCCTCAATTTTTGCCTGACGCTGAAGTCTTGCTTGCCGAATTGTCGTATGAACTTATCCCTGCTGTAGATTATGCCGGTAAATTAATACGTGATGCCAAAGATCAGCCTATATTAAATGCTGCTGTAGTGTTTGATGTCGATTTGCTAATAACTGGAGATAAGGATTTTCTCAGTCTCGATATTGAACGTCCCAAGTGTTTGACTGCCGCCGAATTTCTGAAACTCTAAGCACAATGATATTACAACCACAAGAAATCGAACGTGAGAGCATGCGCATAATTCAGGAGGCCATAGGAGATTTCACCTGCCCACCAGAAAATCTGCCGGTCATCAAGAGAGTCATTCACGCCACAGCAGATTTCGACTTCCTTCACACACTCTACTTCTCTGACGGTGCCGTCAACCTCGCACGCACTGCCCTCCGCAACCACACACCCATCATCACGGTTACCAACATGCTCGCCTCATGTATCACCAAGCGTTACGCCACACAAATCGTCTGCCACGTCTCAGACCCCGAAACCCACGCCCAAGCCCGCTCCCGAAACCTCACCCGAGCAATCATCAGCACAGAGCGCGCCGTGAGTGAGTACCCCCAAGCCGTCTACGCCATCGGCAACGCTCCCACCGCCCTAATCCGTCTCTTCGAACTAATCCGCGAGGG
>JAFPZI010000051.1 GCA_017417365.1 Synergistaceae bacterium | reverse complement strand
CTCACCCCTCCGGCCTCACGTAACACGCACCCACACGCTGCCGGACACCCACACCCAACACACGCCCTCAGCCTCACCCTTCAGACCTAACGTAACACATACACCCTACACACTACCTAACACCCACACCCAACACCTGCCGTACTAGCCTCACCCCTCAGACCTCACGGAACACATACACCCTCACCAAACACCTAACCCTGCTTTCTGCCCTTCCTGTTGGACTTCACCATTCTCGCTGTCTCCGATAACTTCTTCTTCACCTCAGCAACTACTTCCTCAACTGCAGGCTTGTACTCGGGAATCTTCCTCACCGACTCCCCGCTCCCGATTAATATCGCTATCGGCCTCAAAAGCGGAATGTTCTCGCACACTATCTTGATGATTGAGATTATCGGCGTCGACAACAAAGCCCCCGGAATCCCCCAAATCATCCCCCACAGCAACAACGACAGCAGAATCATCACAGGACTTACTCCCAGCCTATCACCCACAACCTTCGGAGTAATTATGTTGCCTATCGTTACCTGAATCGCCGTCAACGACACAAGAACTATAACAGGCTTGAACAGTCCCGGAGAGAACTGGATTATCGCCATAACCACAGGAGGAATAGTCGCGATGATTGACCCCACAGTCGGAATGAAGTTCAGCAGGAACGTCAATACCCCCCAGCCCGCCGCAAGCTGAACATCAAGTGCAGTAAGTGCTATCCACGCACAAATCCCAGTAGCGAGGCTGATTAGTGCCAATGTCCCGAGATAGCGGCTGACCTGCTCAGAAATCGTGTTCAGAATCTTCATGACCCGCCCGGAATTTCTCCCGAATGCCTTATTCACCTTGTCGTCAAGATATGGAGCCTCAACTAGCATGAACATCAGGAACACGAACGTTAATACAAACTTGCTGGAGATCGCGATAATCAGCGAAGATATATTCTTTGCGTTGTCCTTGAGAATCCCGAGCCAGTCGAAATTTCTCACAGCCTCAGGAGGAACGCCTAACACCTGCATAACATGACTAACCCATTCTGTGAGCTTGTCCGAGTAGAGGGCGTAAACTTGAGCGAACTCCACAACCTGAGCGGCTATGAACCTGAACCCCACCAGACCGAACACCGCAAGAATCGCGAAGACCAGAGCAACATTGAGCCAAGCATTGAGCCTCAGTGTCCTGCCGATCTTGAGGACAGGGCTTAACACCTGGAGGATGAACCATGCGATAACGAGAGGGATGAATACATTGCTGGCGACGTGAAGGACAGAACACAGGGCTATAGCGGACAGGAAGCCCAGAAGGCCGAGAAGGGTTTTCATGTTAGGGTATCAACTCCTGATTTTATGGATGGGAATATTATAGCGCACAAAAAAGCTCCCGCCCCATATTTCAGGGACAGGAGCAAAATTTTTCCGTTAAGCTACTTAAGTTCCGAGAAGTACTTAATCGTCCTGACCATCTGAGTCGTGTAGCTGTTCTCGTTGTCGTACCAGGAGACTACCTGAACGAGCGTAAGATCATCACCGGCGGGCTTGCACTTAGTCTGCGTTGCGTCGAAGATTGACCCTGCTGTGCTGTCGATGATGTCGCTTGACACTATCTCGTCGGTGTTGTACTCGAAGGACTCGGTCTCTTCCTTCTTCATCTGCTCATTGACCTGCTCTTTTGTCCAGGTGCCCTTCACTACTGCGTCAAGAATCGTCGTTGAGCCTGTAGGAGTCGGGACTCTCTGTGCTGCACCGTCGAGCTTGCCGGCAAGTTCAGGAATAACCAGCCCGATAGCCTTAGCTGCACCCGTCGAGTTGGGTACGATGTTGCAGGCTGCTGCACGTGCTCTGCGGAGGTCGCCCTTGCGGTGGGGTCCGTCAAGAATCATCTGGTCGCCGGTATAAGCGTGGACTGTGGTCATGAAGCCGGACACAATGGGAGCTAAGTCGTTGAGGGCCTTAGCCATAGGAGCGAGGCAGTTTGTGGTGCAGGAAGCGGCGGAAATGATCGTGTCGGTGGGCTTGAGTGTCTTGTGGTTGACGTTGAAGACGATCGTGGGAAGGTCATTGCCTGCGGGTGCGGAAATGACAACTTTGCGGGCTCCGGCCTTGATGTGGGCTTCTGCTTTGGCTTTTGACGTGTAGAATCCTGAGCACTCAAGAACTACGTCGACCTTGAGGTCTCCCCAAGGAAGTTCTTCTGCTTTGGGCTTTGCGTAGATGGTGATCTCTTTTCCGTCTACGGTGATTGTGCCCTTCTCGTCGCTGTATTCTACCTTCTTGGGGTAACGTCCGTGAGTGGTGTCGTACTTGAGAAGGTGAGCGAGCATTTTGGGTGCAACAAGGTCATTGATGGCAACGACTTCATAGCCCTCTGCGTCGAACATCTGACGGAAAGCGAGACGGCCGATTCTCCCGAAGCCGTTGATAGCAACTCGTACAGCCATGATAAATTCCTCCAATTTGTGAAAAATCTGAATGTGTGAGGCTATTATACAACAAATTACGCGCAAAGAATAAAGACCCCGAGAAATTCCCGGAGTCTTTATGGGTTGGAGTTTTATATGTGTGAAAATTTCTGCTGTCGAATTTATGTTTAGCCCTGAAGCAGGCTCATGACTGACTGAGGCAGCTGGTTGGCCTGAGCGAGCATGCTTGTACCGCTCTGGTTGAGGATCTGGAGCTTGACGAACTCCATCATAGTTGCGGCCATGTCTGCGTCCCTGATTCTGGACTCTGCTGCGGTCAGGTTGGTCATTGTCGTGGTCAAGTTCTCGCTGGTGTACTCGAGTGCGTTCTGGTAGGCACCGATTTTGGCGCGCTGGGTTGATACCTTGTTGATGGCTGCGTCGATCTGGCCTATTGCCGCAGAAGCCGAAGTGCGAGTGGATACGTTGATGTTGGTAACTCCGAGAGCACCCGCCGACATGTTGCCGATGTCTATAGCGATATCCTCGCCCTCATTCGCGCCGATCTGGAAGACGGTAGAGCTGTCCACGATGTGAATTATAGCCTCGTAGGTGTCGTCCTTAGGCTGAAGGATGAAGCTCTTCTCCTCCTCGCTCCACTTGGCCTCAATGTTGGCTGTCGGGTCGAACTCGATATCTACGTTCTCATGCAGGACACCGATTAGCCTGTTGTCGGCAACTTTGACGTTCGTAGCTACGGGGACCTGTGAGTGAGCGTCGTAGATTGAGACCTGGAACGCTGCCGTAGAGCTGTTCTGCACAACGTTCATGGCGAATGTGTTGATGAGGTCCTCATCTCCTGTGAACGTGAGGTCTCCTCTTGAGCCGGGAAGGATTGACCTGAAGATGAACGTACCTCCGACGGTCTCGAAGCCCTGAGTGTCGGCCTCTGTGGGTTCGACGAATGAGCAGAACTCGTTCGCGCCGTCGCCGTTAACGTACTGGCCCTGCCCGAGCTGTACGCCTATTGCCTCGTTGAACTTGGCCCGGAGTTCGTTGACCGTGTCAGTTGCGTAGAGGGTTACTGAGGCCTTTTTGCCGTCGCCCTGAGTGATTGTGATTGTCTTGGGGCTTTCGAGCATGAAGACTCCTGATGAGTTCCAGAACGTGTTCAGGTCGCGGAGCTTGGTGTCTCCTGTTGCTGTCTTGCCGATGTAGGCGGCCGTGAACTTGGTAAGGGTATCACCGCTGTTGATGTTGCTCGTGTCGAATTTATCGTTCGTCGTCATGATTACGTCGCCCTGATAGACCGTGCCATTCTCGCTGTTGACGTAGAAGTTGCGGAAGTGAATATCCTTATTCTGGCAGGCCGCAGAGTCCAGATTGTAGGTGAGGAACTTTGAGGCGTAGTAGTATTCATCATCACCGGGATTCGTCGGGTCAGCCTGACTTCCGTCTGCAGCCAGATATTCACCCTTCCAGGTGTCCGGCCAGTTCGGATCAACTTTGCCCTTGACCGTTACGGCCATGTTGGCATTTGCATCATCACTTGTGTCATTGGGAGTGTAGTTGATGTCTCCGCCGTTGCCGACAACGTTGACTACGAACTTTGCGCCGGTGCCGAAGCTGATACCGGAAGCCAGAGCGTAATCCAGTGAGAAAATGGTATCGTAAGAAGTTGTGCCGTCATCCATCAAGCCCATCTTGCCGCCCACAAGGTCTGACAGGTCTACAGGGCCGGTTACACCGCTCTCAATGATGATGTTCTCTCTCACAGCATTATCAACTGTACCGTCTGCCTTCAGAATATTTGACTGGGCTTTGAGCGCAACAGTCTGAATATCGCCGTTGGCATCTTTCGTTACGGAGGTAACCTCGAACAAAACGCTTGCATTGTTCAGGACACTATTAGAGCCGCTCGCCGCATTGATAGTGAACATACTTGCACCATCGAGGTCGTCCGCAAGCATGTTTGCATCGTTATTGCCTGTGTCCGTGAAGCCGTATGTGCCTACGATTGTGCCGCCCTCAGAAGCCGCAGGAGTATCGGCTGTAACCTCATAATCCCCCGCAGGAAGGCTGTCAACCTCAACCTTAGTAACTCCGTCTTCAGAGTTCAGCTGAACATCAGTAATCACGTTGGGGTGCTTTATCGTCATGATTGAGGACTTCTGAACCTGCCCCTTGCCCGTCTGACTCGGGTCCACGTTCACGCGGATCTTGTAGTTCCCCTCAAAGGATTTCTTCTGCCCAAACTGGTCAAGAGACCTCAGAGAACCATTCACATACGCCTTAACGCTAAGATTGCTCGACGTGGTTATGCCCGCACTGGAACCGTCAAGCAGCCTCTTCTTGTTGAACTGCGTAGTGTTCGCTATCCTGTCTATCTGGTCGGCGAGCTGGTCAATCTCCAGCTGAATATAGCTCCTGTCCTGACTCGTAAGCGTATCGTTGCTCGCCTGCACCGCAAGCTCCCTCATCCTCTGGAGCATTGAGTTCGTCTCTCCTAATGCACCTTCCGCAACCTGAAGCATTGACGTTGCGTCCTGAGTGTTGCGGACCGCTATCTCGAGGCCGGAAATCTGCGAGCGCATCTTCTCACTTATCGCAAAACCCGCCGCATCATCAGCAGCAGAGTTTATCCGCAGTCCTGTGGAGAGCTTCTGTATCGTCTTCTCCATCGCCGTATTCGTTCCGTTCAGGGCATTATATGCCGTGAGTGCCGGTATGTTGTGATAAATCCTCATTGTCTTTAGCCTCCTGCAAACGGGATTGTTAGTCCTCGTCTCTCAATTTTGTTCCTTCGTGAAATGTCTTGGTCTTGTGCTGCAGTCCCTTGCAGTTAATCGGCTTCCGTGCCCTCACACGTTATTTATCGGCCTCACAGAGTCAGACTTTAATTTTTGCGTAATCTGCGTAAGAATTTGACAAAAGAGTAAAATTTGGTATGATACTTCACGTTTTACCTACGGGTGGTTAGTTCAGAGGTAGAACGCTTCCTTGACACGGAAGAGGTCAGAAGTTCGATTCTTCTATCACCCACCATTCTATTATTTCCCGCAACACAAAGTCTATCATTATTTCTCTGAGGCCCTCCCAAGAGAGAATATCTCATCTAGATTCATAGGCCGCCCGAAGTAATAGCCTTGTGCCTTGTCGAATCCTATTGACCGCAAATACTCTAACTGTTCAGCAGTCTCCACACCCTCAGCTAGTGCCTGCATTCCCATTAGGCGGGCCATCTGCAGATTGGAGCTGATTATGTACTTGGCCTTCTCGGATTTCTTGATGTCGAAGCCGTGAAGAAACTTCATGTCGAACTTTATCGTGTCAAAATTGTAATCCTTAAGGACGTTCAGCGACGAATACCCCGACCCGAAATCATCCATCCAGACCTCATAGCCCATTGCCCGAAATCTCTCTATCCCCAAGTTCAGCACAGTAGTATCCTCATCCCCTATGCTCTCAGTGATCTCGAGGCGCAGCATGTTACGGGGAATCTCGTTGAGGGTTACTGCAAGTTCCACTTCTTGGAGGATGTCGCACAGCTCGAAGTCCAGACGCGACAAGTTCACAGACACAGGCAGTACAGGAAGACCCTTTAGGCTCCGTGCTCTGTAGTCCCGGCAGACCTGCTTCAGCGCGTGAATGTCCAGACGGTGAATCTCCCTGTACTCCTCAAGAGTGGGGATGAAGTCAGCCGGAGAGATCGTCCCGAGTTCGCCGTCATTCCAGCGGGCTAATGCTTCGGCCTCGCAGATTTCCCCAGTCGACAGCCTCACTATCGGCTGATAGAGCACACGTATTGCTCCGTTCTGAATCGCGCCGTCCAAGTTGTCAAGAATATGCTGCTGAAGTTCCAGTTCCCGGCTCATAGCGTCGTGGAACATGCACGAATTTACGCTGTGGTTCTTACGGATTGAGTCGGCCGCAAGTTTTGCCCTGTCGCAGCATGACCGTATGTCCTCACCAGACGACGGGAAATATATTCCTGCCCTAAGCCTCAGGGTAATATCCTCGTGGAGGGCGTATAAATATTCCTGAACCATGTTTGAATTTATCTCCATAGAGGCCCAGTCAGTGAGCACAGCAAAATTATCGTCGCTGAACCTGGCAGAAAGATTGTTCGGAAAGATTACGCGGATGATGGCGGCAATTTCCCTCAAGAGCTCATCTCCGCGCGGGAAGCCAAAACGTTTGTTGAACATCTTGAAGTTGTCGAGGTTGAACCAGATTAACGCAAGGCCTTCGGAGTCAGAGTTCATGGCTCTTCCGGCCTGTTCGTGAAAAGCTGTGCGGGTGAGAAGTCCCGTAAGTTTGTCGGTCTCGGGAGGCATCAATTCAGGAACTCAAACAGGTTCAGCCCGACTTCCTCACTGAATTTCCGCTCCACTACGAAACCGTTCGTGCTCCCTTCGGACAGGTCGTCAACAATCATCTCACAAGTTGCGCTGACTCTGGCGTTGTTCAGATGCCCGCCGAACACACGGCCCTGCGAATCCCCTGCGCTCATGTGAATGTGTGCGTAGTACTCGCCGTCCTTAGTGGTGATTGTCCCCCAAAGGCTCACGATTTCGGCAGGGAACTCGTAGTGATTGGCGTGAAATTTCTTCTCCGCAACGTCGAACAATCCCACAGTGAAGTCATCAACTGCCCCGAGTGCTTTGACTTCCGCGAGGGTGATACGTTCCTGCCCGCAAAATTTCTTGAGGGAGGTTAGAATTTCTTCTCCCTTGTCCATTCTCACAAAGTATTTATTCCCGAAACGCCTGAACTGCATAATAATTCCTCCTGTTGGTGATAAGAAACATTATACAGCAGGAAAGGAACTAACCAACCTTATGACATGTCAAGGACTTGCAGCCACACAGCCGCAGCATTGTCGCCGTCTTTGTCAGGGTGAGCATCTGCTGTCCCCATCATTAAACCGGCAGACTTCAGCCTAAGTAATATCTTTTCCCTCACAGCGGTCTCATCGGACGTGAACCGGTATCCGACGTACCATATGTGCCGTTTGCCGGCTTTTCCGCCCCCATCGCAGACTCCGT
>JAFPZI010000050.1 GCA_017417365.1 Synergistaceae bacterium | reverse complement strand
TTCTTGTTCGGCCTCATAGACGGTTGAACCGGGATAAATGATTGAGACTACTGCGGTCTTGATGGTGAAAGCGGGGTCTTCGAGTTTCCCTATGCTCTGATAGGCTGATATTCCCCCAAGAGCTATTAGGAAGCAAATGAACAATACTACAACAGTACGCTTAATGCTCGCGCGGGCAATATCCATGACAAAAAATTACTTTCTGTCCTGCTTGATGTTATTGGAGACAGTAAAATCTTTTACAGCTTAGTATTATGTAATATTACCATAATGTACAAAATTTTCACAAATATAAAGCTGTCAGACCCGGGCAGTCTCCGGCGGACAGTTGATTAATCCCTCCTCGAACACGTTATAATTCATTCATCACTTATTGAGAGGGGAAAAATTATGCATTACAGAGAACTCGGCAATACAGGCCTGAAGGTCAGCGAAATCGCTTTAGGCTGTGAAGGGATGGTTGAGGACAATTACGCGATGTGCCCGAAACTGTTCGACTTTGCGGAAGAGAAGGGCATCAACTACTTTGACCTTTACGCTTCGGACCCTGAATTACGCTCGGCAATAGGGAAGGCCCTCAAGGGACGGCGAGAAAAATTCATCATACAGTCCCACATATGCTCAGTGTGGAAGGATGGGCAATACATGCGCTCTCGGGAACTTGAGGAGGTCAAGGCAGGTTTTGAGGAGTCGATGAGGCTTCTGGGTGTTGAGTTCATTGACGTTGGGATGATTCATTACTGCGACGCTCTGGACGACTGGGAGGCAGTCATCAAGAACGGGATACTAGATTACGCCAGAGAACTCAAGGCAGAGGGGAAGATCCGCCATATCGGCCTAAGTTCACACAACCCGCAGGTAGCGTTGAGGGCCGTTGAGGAGGGAGCAATAGAGGTGCTGATGTTCAGCGTGAACCCGTGCTATGACCTTCAGCCTGCGAGCGAGGACGTAGAGGACTTGTGGGCCGACGAGAATTACGCTTCCCACTTGACGAACATGGACCCTGAACGTGAAAGACTCTACGAGACCTGCCAGAGGATGGGAGTCGGAATAACCGTAATGAAGTGTTTTGGGGGTGGGGACCTGCTGAATGCGGAACTCTCACCTGCGGGTGCTGCTTTGACCGTGAACCAGTGCATAGCCTACGCGTTATCCCGTCCTGCGGTGTCTTGTGTATTGGCGGGTGCGCATTCGGTCGAACAGCTCAGGGAGTCAGCTGCCTACGAGGACGCTCCCGAGAGTGAACGAGATTACGCGATGGCCTTAGCGTCGTTCCCGAAGATCAGTTGGGAGGGGCACTGCATGTACTGTTCACACTGCGCGCCCTGTCCGGTGAAGATAGACGTTGCGGCGGTTACGAAGTTCCTGAACCTTGCGCTTGCGGGGGGCGGTGGAGTGCCGGAGACTGTGAGGGAACATTACGCGGTCCTTGAGCACCACGCTGGGGAGTGCATAGGGTGCAGGGCGTGTGAGAGACGCTGCCCGTTTGGTGTCAAGATACGTGAGAACATGAGCCGGGCAAGAAAGTTATTCGGCATGTAAAAGTGCAGTGCGTTGATTGATTATATGCTGTCATGGCTCAAATGTGAGAGCTGTGCTATAATGCTGGACATCCCAAATTTCTGAATTGGAGGCAGCATTTATGTCCAGTATACTTGTCAGTCTGCGTGCGGCTGTGAAACGCTTCCTGCTGAAGGCAGACTTCACGTCCCAATGGTGGGGAGCATTTTTCAGCCCGTCTTGGTTGGAGAGAAGCTAAATCATGCGGAACATTGAGCGTTTTGCACCGCGCCTCAAGGGCAGAGTCCTCGATTTTGGTGCAGGTACACAGCCTTACAAGTCGTGTCTCACCAATTGCACAGAATATGTTTCACTCGAGTATGACACTCCCGAAAACCGTCAAGAGAAGACAGCTGATATTTTCTACGACAGCGTACATATTCCCGTACCTGATGCTTCATTCGATGGAATTCTATCAACTCAGTCCCTCGAACATATACCCAACCCTAAGGAGATATTGCAGGAATGGGTACGTGTTTTGCGCAATGGGGGGGGTATTAATCACTGTTCCCTTGATGTGGCCGGAACATATGCTCCCGTATGATTTCTACCGTTACACTTCACTTGGCCTTGCACTTATGCTCAAGGAAGCAGGCTTCGAGATAATTGAGCACAGGAAAATTACTGTAGGTATCAGAGCTATATTCCAGCTGTTCCTAGAATGGCTCAGTCAAGGAGTCTTATCACCCCTCCCGCACAAAATTCTACGCATACTAACTCCCTTCTTGTTCACGCCAATAACTTTTCTGGCGGTTCTGTTGTCGTTATTGCCTTGCAGTGAGGAAAAAACGTATATTGACAATGTAATTCTTGCAAGGAAGCTGTAAAAATTTTAGTGCCAGCCTCCGAAAATTAATAAGGATTCTCATATCTTTATGCAGGAGGCAAATTTTTATCATGATGATAGGCAGCAACAACACCATTAACATGACCTACAATGCCCTGACCGCCACCAACAAAGCCATAGAGAAGACCGCCCGCGCCCTCTCCACAGGCCAAAGGGCCGCCACTGCCGCAGATGACGCTGCCGGATTCGCTATAGGTGCAGGACTATCCGCGCAGGTCGCCGGGGTCGACAGGGCAATTCGCAACACTCAGGACGGAATATCCCTCCTCCAGACCGCAGAAGGAGGCCTCAACCAGATTAATTCCATGCTCCAGAGAATGCGGGAACTCACCGTACAGGCCGCAAACGACACCCTAACTTCTCAGGACAGAGAGTATATGCAGCTCGAGATTGACGAACTCCGCAACAACATCGACAACGTGGCCAAGAACACCACGTTCAACACCAAGCGGCTTCTTGACGGGAGTTCAGCGGCTAACTGGACATCGGACACCGACACAACAAAGCTGCGGGTTACGGGAGCAGTAACGGAGTTCGACCAGTTCGGCCAGAAGAAGACCGCAGCCGGGAATTACCGCATTGAGATCCGCGCCAAAGCCGGCCAGGGCCAAATCCAGAAGACCAGCATAATGGACCTCACCATCGCCGAAGAGTACACACGCACAGAGACTCTCACCGACTCGGACGGCAACATCATAACCGACGACAACGGGGACCCTGTAGAGATTCTCATCAAGGATACACAAATCCGCGAGGCCACTCTCTCAGAGATGAGGACCTTCACCAACCCCAGCGGAGTATCAATGTTCAACTCACCCCAAAGAATCACGATAGCTCAGGGCGACGGCAAGACTACAACCGTAACTCTTTACGGTCTCGACACTCTGAGCGACGTACGCAAGAAAATCAACGACGCAATAGCTGACGGTTTGGGCCATGCCGCCTACACCGACAACAAGAACTCTTTCTGCACGATTGCCGACGGGACTACCGGGACAAGCGAGGCAGTCAGGGACACTGCACAGGCCTACAGGACAATCTACCGGCGCGAATACGACGAGGACACCGGGACATTCGGGCAGTTAATCCTAGACGATTACGGACAGCCTCAGGAACTCACGCCCAGCGATTACACGGAATACTGCACGGACGAGGACGGAGAATTTGACTCGGACAAGTTCAAGGCCCTAATGGACAGCAGATTAGCCGGAAACACTACGACTGCCACTCTGTTAATACGTTCTGGAATTGCAGGCAGCGCAGGGGAACTCACCTTCTCGTCGGACAATCAGGACCTTATTTCTGCTTTGGGCCTGACCACAATTCAGGAGGCAGCGGACAACGTATTTGTTGGTTCGGTCTATGACTCCCACACTGGCAAAGTCATTAATAACAATGTCAACGCAGAGGGCAATACGCTTAACGGAGTAATCAGCCAGAACATCAGCATAGACCTCGACCCTATGGCCAACGTCAAAGCCTCATGGGACGAGGGGTCAAAGCGTTACATGTTCAGTAATGAGGCAAGCGCGTACGTAACGACCATTCACATTATGGACAAGAGCACGGCATTTCAGGTTGGGCAGAACGTCGGCGAGGATATGTACATGAACATTGGGGACATGAGGGCGGCGGCTTTGGGCCTGAACGAAATAAACGTCCTCACGAGGGAAGACGCTTCAAAGTCGATAACTCTGCTTGATGCTGCTATCCATCAGGTAGGTTCACAGCGTTCGAAGGTCGGGGCGTACCAGAATGAGCTTGAGTACAACGCCAACAGCCTTAGGCAGACCAGCCTTCACATGCAGGAGTCGGAGAGCAGGATAAAGGATACTGACATGGCGCGGGAGTATATGGAGTTCGTGAAGCTGCAAATTCTCAGCAGTACAGGGAACTCAATGCTAAGTCAGGCGAATCAGAACTCACAGGCAATAATGAACATTATCGGTCAGTAAGTCAGGAGCTAGGGGTTAGTGCCACCTCTAGCCCCTAAAATTTATTCTCTGAGCCAGTCAGCAAGTTCGAGAGCGTAATACGTGATGATAATATCCGCCCCTGCACGAGCCATTGAGATTGCTGACTCAGTAACTATCTTTCTCTCATCAAGCCAGCCGTTAGCAACAGCCGCCTTAATCATAGAGTACTCACCGCTTACGTGATACGCCCCCACAGGAACATTAACGCTCTCCTTGACCGCCCTCAGCACGTCGAGATAGGGCAGGCCGGGCTTCACCATAATCATGTCCGCGCCCTCCTCAACGTCTAGTGCTGCTTCCTTGAGGGCCTCACGGAGATTTCTCGGGTCCATCTGGTAGGCCTTCCTGTCCCCGAAAGACGGAGCTGACCCGGCAGCCTCACGGAACGGTCCGTAGAACGCGCTCGCATACTTGACGGCGTAAGAGAATATCAGAGTGTTCACCAAGCCCTGAGAGTCCAGAGCCTCACGGATAGCCCTCGTGTGTCCGTCCATCATGTCTGAGGGAGCTACGATGTCCGCGCCCGCCTGAGCCTGAGAGACAGCGATTCTTGAGAGCACTTCCAGAGTCGCATCATTGTCGACGTAGGTGCCGTGAAGGATTCCGCAGTGCCCGTGTGAAGTGTACTCGCACATACACACGTCGCCAATCACTGTAAGGTCCGGGAACTCGCGCTTTGCCGTGCGTATTGCGGTCTGGATCACGCCGTCCTCAGCGTAGGCAGAAGAGCCGGTCTCGTCCTTGTGTTCAGGAATCCCGAAGAACAACACACCTCCGATTCGTGAACGAGCAGCACGCTCCAAGATTAGGGGTAACGTGTCGGGGCTGCAGCGTCTCTGCCCGGGCATTGCTGGAATGTCCTCGATTATTCCGTGCCCCTCGCGGATGAACACAGGGTACACGAACATTGACGGGGCTAAACGTGTCTCGCACACCATGTCCCGAATTGACTGCGTGAGCCTTAATCGTCTAGGCCTGATAATCATGAATAATCTTCAGTCCCTCCTCAAGATATACTGACGGCGAAAACTTCAGGACTTCCCCCGCAAAATCTATTGACGCACAAGAATACTTTATGTCCCCCCCGCGCACAGGCTCATAAATGCACTTGGCCTCAGCGTCAGGGGCAAAGACAGCGTAAATTTTCCCGAGCAAGTCGTTAAGTGTAGTGTTGACTCCGCACCCTATGTTGAAGATTTTTCCGTGCGAGTCAGGATTCAGGGCAGCGAGGATATTTGCCTTCACCACGTTCTGTACGGAGCAGAAATCCCGGGACTGTGTGCCGTCGCCGTATATGACGGGAGTTTTTCCGCTCCTGACTGCCTCAATCCATCGTGGGATCACTGCGGCATATGCTCCATTTGGGTCTTGTCTCGGGCCGAAAACGTTGAAGTACCTAAGACCTGTACAGTCAAGGCCGTATATCCTCGTGAAGAACTCCGCACAAATCTCGTTGATGTATTTCGTCATTGCGTAGGGAGAGAGGAAACCTCCTGCCTCACTCTCATGTTTAGGCATTTCTACGCACCCCCCCCCCCGTAAACTGCGCTTGACGATGCATAGACGACTTTCTTGACGGAGTATTCATGAGAGGCCTCAAGGATATTCACGAAGCCTGAGACGTTTACGTTGTTGTAGTGCACAGGGTCTCCCATAGATTCCGGCACCGACGCAAGGGCCGCGTGGTGAAGGACGTATTCACAGCCTCTGACGGCTTCACGGCAAACACTGATATTCGTGATGCTGCCGTTGATGAACGTGAAGTTTTTCCCGTCCGTGCAGCCTGATTCCCTGAGAGCCGCAGAAATGTTTTCGCGGTGTCCAGTGCTGAGGTCATCGAGGCCGGTAACATTTTGGCCGAGCGACAATAATGCTTCGGTCAAGTGTGAGCCTATGAACCCGGCAGCACCAGTAACAAGCCAGCGGTGGGAGCCGTGAATCAGGCCGTCCAGGATTTCAGGGTAACGCGTCATTTCTCTATAGCCAGAATCTTGAGCTTTCTCGTGCCTCTTGGGATCTTCACGACGACTTCATCACCCACAACGTGTCCGCTTATGGCTTGGCCGACGGGGCTCTTCTGTGAGATTCTCTGGATACCTCCGGCAGAAAACGCTGCTCCCGACAATTCTTCGGAGCCAACGAGGTCGTAAGTGTAGGTCTTGCCCTCACGGTCGAGGTCCTCAAGGGTGATTCTGAGTCCGACTCCCGCGCGGGTTGTGTCGAGCTTCTCATCGTCGATAACGGTAACCTTGCTCAGGATTGACTCAAGGTCGGCTATTCTGTCCTCGAGCTTGGCCTGTTCTTCTTTGGCGGCAGCGTATTCGGCGTTCTCGCTGAGGTCTCCGAAGGCCCGGGCTTCCTCTAACTGTTTGGCTACTTCCTGCCGTCTGACTGTGCGCAAGTGAGTTAATTCCCCGCTCAGACGTTCATAGCCGCTTCTGGTCATTTGGTTCTGTTCGTTCTTTCTTGGTGCCAAAACTTTCACCTTCATGCATAAATTTTGAGTTTGCGTGTAGTATTATATATCGCAATCTGACAATGAAAGGATGTATTACTATGGCACCAATGGAAAACTATATGCCTTATTCAGCCGGGACTGACTCGGTTGAGGCCGTCAACGCTCTCTTCAGGAAAGTCTATCAGTACATGGCCGCCGGACTTATTCTCACGGCATTAGCGGCGTATCTATCTGCCTCAAGCCAATTCATGCTTCAGCTTCTCTACACTTCGCAGGTACCGATGATAGTTATTGCTGTTGCCGAACTAGGTTTAGTGTTGTGGATCAGTGCGGGGATTAACAAAATATCTGCCTCGACAGCGAGGAATCTATTCTTTGTGTACAGCGTCCTTAACGGGATATTATGCTCGTCCGTCCTGCTGGTGTACACTGGAGAGTCTGTCTACAAGGCGTTCTTGTCGACGGCTGGAATGTTCGGAGCAATGAGCCTCTACGGGATATACACGAAGAGGGATTTGACGAGCATGGGAGGCTTCTTGACGATGGGGCTGTTCGGACTGATTATCGCGATGGTGATAAACATGTTCGTAGGTTCGTCGAGGGTGGAGCTGTATATAAGCATCTTCGGGATAATAATCTTTCTGGGATTGACGGCATACGATACGGCCAAGATTAAGGTGTTGGCGGCGAACACTGACGGAGAGGGCGGGGAGTTCTCCGGGAAGATTGCAGTGTTGGGAGCGTTGGCACTGTATCTTGACTTCGTGAATATCTTCCTGTACCTGTTGAGACTGTTCGGGGAGCGCAGACGTTAGGGACAAGAATTTTCCCCCTGCTGTGAACAAACTCAACAAAGGCGGGGGGATTTTTTGTGGGTTGACTTCAGCGGTTCGCCTCCGATATGAGGGACACAGCACCATCTTTCCGACAATACCGCCACAACAGGAGGACTTATGCCCCGAAGCCAAGTGTTGACGCACACAATCAGGGGGATTCATCACATCATCTCAGCGACTCGCACCAAACATGAGCAACTCCTCACCCTAGCCAGACACCCTCCGGCGTTGACGCACACAATCAGGGGGATTCATCACCTCATCTCAG
>JAFPZI010000006.1 GCA_017417365.1 Synergistaceae bacterium | reverse complement strand
GAACGACCCGCAAGAGGAAGCCCAAGACTAATGACTCGGGACGCAAAGATTCTCCGGCTTCTTGACCTGTTGGAGCCGGAGTACCACAACGAAGCCAGCCCCCCCGAACTTGGCCACACGGAACCTCTGGACGGGCTGATTTGCACGGTGCTATCACAGAACACCAACGACAGGAACAGGGACGCGGCATTTTCCGCGCTCAAGAAGGAATTTCCCGAGTGGCAGGACGTGATTGACGCTGGTGCTGAGCGGCTGGAGGGTGTGATTCGTCCTGCTGGTCTCGCTCACACTAAGGCGGGGCGGATCATCACGATACTTGAGAGGCTTCACGAGGACTTTCACGCTTACTCCCTTAAGGGTCTTGCGGGGAGGACTCGTGAGGAAATATGCGGCTATCTTCGTGCGTTGCCGGGAGTCGGGGCGAAGACTGTTGCGTGTGTGCTGCTGTTCGACCTGAAGATTAAGGCCTTCCCTGTTGATACTCACGTGAGCCGGGTAGCGCGTCGTGTGGGTGTTGTGCCTGAAAGATTTACGCCTGAGGAGATATGCGCAGAGTTCGAGAGGGTAATTCCTGAGGGGCGGTGTTTAGGGGGGCATGTGAACATGATTGCTCATGGGAGGGCGGTGTGTCATTCGCAGAAGCCGGAGTGCGGAAGGTGTGTGCTGTCTGGAATCTGTGAGAGCTCCGGCAAATATATATTACTGCAAACAACTCAATAAATTTCCCACGAAATTCTCTATAATTTCCACACATACAAAAATTTTATCAGGGAGTGATTCATTATGCCCTCAGAACGTTTTGTTTACAGCCTCAAGGACGGAGACGGCTCCAATCGTCTTCTCTTAGGCGGAAAAGGCGCGAACCTCTGCACTATGGCCCAGTCAGGCCTCCCAGTACCACCCGGCTTCATCCTCACGACCGAAGTCTGCCGCAAGTACATGCAGGACCCCTCAATCATGGACGAAGTTTGGGACGACGTCAAAGCCTCAGTAGCACAGCTCGAGAAGGAGACCGGCAAAGGCTTCAACGACCCGAAGAACCCCCTTCTTGTGTCCGTACGTTCGGGAGCTCCTATCTCAATGCCCGGAATGATGGAGACTATCCTGAATCTTGGCCTCAATGACGAGACTGTGAAGGGACTTGCTGAGTCCTCAGGGAGCAAGAGATTCGCATTCGACAGCTACAGAAGGTTTATCCAGATGTTCTCAAGCGTCGTTGATGAGGTGAACTTTGACCTGTTCGAGGCAGCATTAGCCCGCGCCAGAGCAGCTCAGGGGATCACTGACGCAAAGCAGGACTACAAGATTTCTGCTGAGAATCTCGAGAAGCTGATTGTTGAGTACAAAGCTATCTACAAGAACGCAATCGGCCATGATTTCCCGTCAGACCCGTGGGTCCAGTTACGCCGGGCAATTGAGGCGGTCTTCAAGAGCTGGAACATCCCCCGCGCAATCACCTACAGGAAGATCAACAAGATTGATGACTCACTCGGAACTGCGGTAAACGTAATCACTATGGCCTTCGGGAATCTCGGCGACGACTGCGGGACCGGCGTATGCTTCACCCGCAACCCATCGACCGGCGAGAACAAGCTCTACGGTGAGTTCCTGATTAACGCGCAGGGTGAGGACGTTGTTGCGGGAATCAGAACGCCCATGCCCATAGCCGAACTCGAGCAGAAGATGCCGGCAATCTACAAGGAACTCTGCACAATCACGAGCAACCTCGAGAAGACTTACCGCGACATGCAGGACGTGGAGTTCACGATTGAGCACGGGAAGTTATTCATCCTCCAGACCAGAGCCGGTAAGAGGACAGCCAACGCCGCCGTAAAAGTTGCCGTTGACATGGTGAACGAGGGCCTAATCGACACGAAGACCGCAGTAACCAGAGTCAGCCCCGAGCAGGTCGAAATGCTGTTACACCGCCAGATCGACAAGTCCGCAAAACTTGACGTAATCACCAAAGGTCTTCCCGCTTCACCCGGAGCCGGTGCAGGAATGCTGGTGTTCAGCGCAGACGAGGCAGAAGAGTGGGCGCGTCAGGGCAAACCAACAATCTTGGCCAGACCCGAGACCAGCCCGGACGACATTCACGGGTTGTTTGCGTCTCAGGGTGTCGTAACTTCGAGAGGCGGAATGACTTCACACGCTGCGGTCGTTGCTCGAGGAATGGGCAAGCCTGCCGTTTACGGGTGTGAGGAGGCAGTGATTGACCTCGACAAGGAGACTTTGACCGTAGGAGATAGAGTCTTCAAGAAGGGCGATTGGGTAACTGTCGACGGAACAACGGGTAACTTCCTCGCTGGTGAGGCCAAGATGGTTGACGCAACGTTCACTGACGACTTCCAGAAGATTCTCAAGTGGTCGGACGAGAACGCAAGGCTTCAGGTTTGGACCAACGCCGACACTCCAGAGGATGCCCAGAGAGCCCGCGAGTTCGGAGCAAAGGGTGTGGGTCTGTGCAGAACCGAACATATGTTCATGGGAGTTGACAGGCTGCCGGTAATGCAGAGCCTTATAGTTGCACTTGGTGAGGCCGGAGACGCTGGGAAGACGGCACGCGCTGATGCACTGGCCAAGCTGAAGGTTATGCAGAAGAGCGACTTCACGGGAATCTTCAAGGCTATGGACGGACTGCCGGTAATCATCAGGTTACTTGACCCGCCGCTTCACGAGTTCCTGCCGAAGGAACCGAACGTACTCGAGGCCCTCAAGACAGCAACACCTGAGGAGGCCAAGAGACTTAATAACGTACTCGAGAAGATTCACCAGCTCCACGAGAACAACCCGATGCTTGGGTTCAGGGGCTGCCGTCTGGGAATGATTTACCCCGAAATCTACGAGATGCAGATGAACGCAATCTTTGAGGCGGTTGTGGACCTCACCAAACAGGGCGTTACGGTCAAGCCTGAGGTGATGATTCCTATCGTCGGGACTAAGGCGGAGATGAAGTTCTTCCGTGAGATGGCTGACAGGATAGCCGCTGAGGTCAAGAAGGCTTCTGGTGTTGAGTTCAGCTATCTTGTTGGGACGAT
>JAFPZI010000049.1 GCA_017417365.1 Synergistaceae bacterium | reverse complement strand
ATTCACTAGGGACGCATAACGAGCTAGGGACTTTGTGCGCTTGAGGGTGTCTAGGATTCCGTTCACCAAAACACCGCCGGAAAATCTTCGGAGTTCTAGCAAGCCTCCAGTGCCGACAAAAATGCTCATCATCACCTGAGGAGGGAGCTTTTCACCCCGAGTCAGGAAACGTCCCGCGATTTTCTCCCAAAGCTCCTTACGCCTCATGACGATATAGACCAGCGACGAGGCCAGAGAAATATCACTTGCCTTCATGCCCTCACGGTCAGCGAGCTTCCTCAATGCCTCCGACGCAAAAGGGCCAGTAACGTCCGACGTTAATACCTTTAGGGCTGCTTCTATTCCCCTCAACTACTTAACGCCTCCGGGACCTGCTGAGAAGAATTAGACGGACCAGCTGCAGCACTGACATCAACGCGGCGGCTATGTATGTCCATGCGGCGGCGGTCAATACCTTCTTTGCTCCAGCGAGTTCGTCGGGAGCTAGGGTGTGAGTCTGTTCGAGGAGCTTCAAGGCCCGTGAGCTAGCGTTAATCTCGACTGGGAGCGTAACGAGGTGGAAGACTAATGCGCCGGTGAAGAGCATGATTCCCAAGTTGATTAGGAAGGAATTAGCCATCAGCAGGCCGATTATGAACAACGGCATTGACGCGCTCGAGCAGATATTCACGACGGGTACAATCGAGTTCCTGAAGATCAGGGGGGAATATGACTCGTGGTGCTGTATTGCGTGTCCGACTTCGTGGGCAGCTACTCCGATTGATGCAATGCTGCTGCTTCCGTAGACTGTGTCGGAGAGGTTAAGAGTCCTGCTGCGTGGGTCATAGTGGTCTGTGAGGGAACCTGCTACTCGGTTTATGGGCATCGTAGCCATTCCGTAGAGGGTCAGGAGCATCCGTGCAACGCTGTCGGCGGTAACGTTTCCGCGCGCTGGAATCTGGCTGTACTGGTTGAACGTTGACTGAACTTTGGACTGTGCCCAAGCTGAGAGCAATACGGCGGGTATAAGTATAATCATAGTAGGGTCTAGGCCGTAACCTAACATAGTAATTAATCCTCCTAATAGAGAGTTTTCGTAAAATCAGAGTATAGCATAGCAGATTTCAGAGAGTGTGAAAAATTTATCCCCCCTGAGTAAGATTCTCAAGGGGGAGCAGAAAGTTTTGTGTTAATACGGCAGGAAGTTCCACAAGAAACTTATTATCGGGTCAAAGAATACGTTGATTACCCCAGTTACCAGCAGGACAAGCAGTATTATCATTCCGTAGCGTTCAAGCCAGTAGTAATAGTGCATGTACTTATAGGGCAGGAAGGCTTCAAGCACTCTTGACCCGTCCAGAGGCGGTATAGGAATCAGGTTGAACGCCGCTAATCCCATGTTGATATTCACCATCTGGAACAAGAATATTATTCCCGGCCGCCCAGTCATTGCGAACCACTTGGCCCCGAAGAACCTGAAGAATAACACCGTCAGCACAGCCGTCAAAATATTTCCCGCCACACCAGCCAGCGACACTATTACCAAATCCCGTCTCGGGTGCCGGAAATACCTCGTGTTAATCGGTACAGGCTTGGCCCAGCCGAACCCCACAAGCAGAAGCATCAACGTACCCACAAGGTCAAAATGCGCAAACGGATTCAGCGACAGCCTTCCCCTCATTTCCGCTGTAGGGTCCCCAACCATCTTGGCCGCGAACCCATGACAAAATTCGTGGAACGACAACGCCCACAATAACGCCGGAATCGTTAGCAACAATCTCACAGGGTCATTAAGCAGTCTCATTTGAACAGTCCTCCTAATCCTTTCTCTATTCCCTTGCGAAGTCCCTCCCTGACTCGGTCCTGAATGCTCTGCTTCGTCGGCTGAGTCTGTGTCTGAGGCTTGGCGGGTGTGGTCGTGGTCTGAGGCTTCGCTCCCGGAACTATTGCATCAACAGCACGGTCTATTACCCTCTCCCGCAGGCTTTGGGTATCCGGCTTCTTGTCGGGACTCGCTGTCTGCGCTGCGGGCTTGACTGTCGACGGTCCTACCTTAAGCCCCGAGAATGACGGTGAGGCAGCTTTACCCGAAATCTTCAGAGTTACGGTCCTGAAGTCCCCGGTTGACGCTGATTCTTCCGCACCCTTGAGGCCCCCCGACAAAAACGCTTTCAGTCCGTCCTGAAGGCTCGAGGTTCCTCCCTTGAAGAGTGCCTCAAGACCTCCCTTGCCTCCGCCCTGAATTGCGTTGATTAACTGGTAGTTTATGCTGCTCTCGGTCATGAAGTATATTGTGGCCTCCTTGCCGCCGAAGTTCACCGCACCGTCCTGCGTAAGTTTCGAGTAAATATACATCGGGTCGTTCTTCGGAGCGTTGGCTATGCTGCCGGACTTGATGATGAGTTTCCCCGTCTGGAGGGTAAGAGGTGCGTTAACACTGGCGTAACGTATTCCGCTTGTGCCATGAAGCCTCGTGAGGAGAGATAACCACTTGAACCCCGTGATTGCTCCCGAACCCATCGAGAAATTTCCGCTCCCTGAGTACGTTACCTTGTCATTAACCGAACCGTTCACCTTCATCGTGAGTTTGCCGGTGCCCGAAATTTTGCCGTCAAGTCCCCCGCTCGCCGCCTGAATCAGTGCGTTCACGTCAACCCCGGAAGCGTCTATAGTGTCCGTGAACTTCATGGTCTTAGTGCTGAACGTCAGGGTATTCTTGAGGGTCCCGCCGTAAAGTTTCGCCGTGCCTCCTGATGACGCAAAGTTGTTCCCGGAGTACGAGAACGGAGGATTAACGCTCCCCAGCTCGAAGCCGTAAGCCTTGAACGCCGGAGAAGTCAGCGTACCCTTCGCGGTAACGTTTGCGCCCGTGCCAGTGAGTGTGAGCGTAAGATTTGCCTTGCCGGTTATGCCCTTGAGGTCGGGTGATACGTCCTTGACCAAGCCCCCAATGTCCACGCCCGAAGCCGTAAAGTTGTCGGTGAACTTGAGAGTCGTAACGTCGAACGTAAGATTATTCTTGAGGGTCCCGCCGTAGAATTTCGCGCTCCCTCCCGAAGAAGCGAACGTGTTACCCGAATACGACAGGGGCAGGGTGATTCCCGTGAGGCTGATACCGAACGCATTGACCGCCGGTGAAGTGATTGACCCCTTGCCGCTAAGGTCCGTGCCCGAACCCGTGAGAGTGAACGTCAGAGCCGCAGTGCCTGTAACTTTGTCCCTGAGTTCCGGGCTGTCCTTGAGGAGGCGTTCTAGGCGGATCCCGTCGCCCTTGAGCGTAATATTCGCCGCGAGTGCAGGAGTGAGCTTGACCGTTCCCGACGCAGCTATCTCGGCTCCCTCAACGTCAGCGCGTAACCTGTTGACCGTGAGATTCTCCATGTTCCCGGAAACGTCAGCAGCCAGCCCCGAAAGCGTGAACCCCTCAGCGTTGAGTACCGGGACGTTTGCAGTGAGGGTTACAGCAGGGTTGGTGTTGGAGCCGGAGACCTTGAGATTCCCGGACAGGCTGCCCTTGAGAGCTACTCCCGAAGCCGCTGCCAATGGAGCAAGCTCTAAGTTGGTGAACTTGAACGAGAAGTCCAGAGGTGATTTGCCCGAGATTGTTGCGCTCCCTGAACCGCTGATTGTCCCCTGCCCGCTCTTTGCGCTGAGGCTACCGAGTGTGAGTTTGTCGCCGTCCTTGCCGAACTTCGCACTTACCCCCGTGAACGTCGCACCGCTGGCAGTCAATGACTTCGCGGAAAGGTTCAGGTTAATCTTGTCGAGCTTGGTCAAGTCCCCCCCGAGTGCCGTAGTGAGCTCTATATCTTTTGCCGTCAGCATGTCCATAGCCTGAAGGTTTGGTGATGATGCTAGAAGGCTCACAGAAGGATTGTTCACGCTCCCGGTAATCTTGAGGCCTGCGTTGATTTTGCCCTTGACGGCGTATTGGTCAATGTCCGGCACATATTCCTTGAGGGCAGCGGGGGTCATCGTGATTGTTGCGTTGATGTTCAGGTTGGGGTTCTCTGAGGGAAGGGGCTTGATTGTCCCGCTGAGGTTTATCGGCATTCCGTTGAAGGTGCCTTCGGTCTTGCTTAGTGTGAGAGTTTGATTCGAGAACGTGAAGTTTATTGACGGCTTGGTGATTGTCTGGTCGAAGCCGGAAAATTCGGGGCTGTTGATGCTCCCCGTGATTGTTGGGTTGTCCGTTTTGCCCTTGAGCGTAACGGATGCCGTAACACGTCCCGCCAGCTTGTAGTCAGACGCGTCGGGAATCATGTCCTGCACTCTCTTGATGTCAAGGTCAACGATTTTTGCCGTGAGGTCGAGATTCGGGCTCGTCAGGACTGAAGCAATATGCCCCTGAAGATAGCCCTGCGCTCCCTCGAACGTGAATTTCCCGTCGACTTGTGCCGTATCACTCTTGGTGAGCTTCATTTGTGCCCGGATGTTGGTCATTGCCCGGGACTCGTAGGCGATTCTGGGGGCGGTGAAGTTGACTATTCCGCTGAGGGAATCTATCTTGCCGCTGATGTTTGCGTTGAAGGCCGTAACTTTTCCGCCGAGCCTCTTGAGTTCTGGAACGCCAAAAATTTCGTCAAGGCCCTCTAGGTTAGCCTCTTTGCCGTCGAGTTTCACGAACACTGAGAGCTTCTCACCCGGCCTCAATGCCGCTGCTACTTCACCCTGAATCGGTATGCTGAACACGCTGGCCTGAATGTTGCTCAACCCTGCTCTGTAGTCGGAGTAAGTTATGTTAGCGTTTGCGCGTTCGACAGGGAAGCCGTAGAGTTTTGCGCCCTTATAGTCGATTGTGCCGGCAACTTTGGGGGAGTCTGGTTTGCCGGTGATGTCTACGTTGAGTTTTGCGGTGCCGTCGAAGTCCCGGGACTTGAGGAGGGCGGGATATAGTGCGGTGATTTCTGCGAGGTCGAGGCTCTCAATCGAGGCGTGAAGGTCAAGGTTGTCGTTGATGAGTCCTCCAGTGGCCAAGATTTTGCCCTTGCCCAAGAGAATATCTGCCTTGTTGACTCCCGTGAGGCCTGCGCTTTCTCCCATGTCAATTTTGCCGGTGATTGGTATACCGTTGAGGCTTGCGTTGATTTCCGCGTCGAGTGCCTGAAGGTCTGCGGTGATTCGTTCGACGCTGAGGACTCCGAACTCCGACGAGAACCGGCTGTCAACGATGCTTAGTCTGTCTAACGGAATATCCGGGACTGTGGGTGAGTCTTCTGCATAAGCTGGTGAGGCTGTGAGGCTTGGGAGAGTCTTTCTGACGGGACGATAGGCTAAGTTAGTGTCGTGGAGAGTCCGAATCAGAGTGTCAATATCCATGCTCATACCCCCGAGAGAGATTTCCGCGAGCCTGATTTTTCCCCTCAGCAACGCCCCGAAGTTCACGTGTCCGGCCAAGAATCCAGCAGAGAATATCTTCTGTCCCTTGCTGTCGGAAAGCTCAAAGTTATTCAGTCTGTAGCCCTTTATGGGATTGCCGGTGATGCTCTCGGCTGTGAGGTTGAGGTTCATGTTTTCGCTGAGGTAGTTTTTCGCCAGTTCGAGAATTATTCCGCCCCCGACGTTGACGAATGAGAATATCGCTCCAAGAATTACTATCATCACTGCAAGCCCTAAAAGTATTCTCCCGGACTTGCTGCGTTTGGGAAGCGGCCTCCTCCTTCTTCCGTGCCTTCTGCGGGGTTTGGGAATAAGAATGTCATCAACTGTTTGTGCCAAAAAAGTTCACACCCCTCTATATAGATAATGAATAGGTTTGGGAGTAATTATAAGCTAAAATAGTCGTAAATTTTTGTATGGGAGATAATTTTTCGCAATGTGCATGACAATTCTAGCAGGCCGCCGGGCTTCCGCAACTGGTGAAGTTCTCGTGGGCCACAATGAGGACGCTCCGGGAAGGTTCATTATGCAGACTCACTTAGTCGGCAAGAAACGCAGAAAGTCTGGGACAACCATAACGTTTGAGCCGGACTTGGCCAAACCCGAACTCAGCGAGACCCGCACAAGCCTCTTCTGGTCTGAGGCATGGGCATACAGTGATGAGCCTTCAGTGTCTGCGTTCTGTGATCTCTACGTCAACGGGCACGGTGTGGTGATCTGCTCGAACAACTGCGCCGACTCTCGTGAAGATGCTCCCTCGCTCACTGACGGGGGAATAGGTTACGGTCTCCGTCGGTTAGTCGCTGAACGTGCACACACAGCCCGTGAAGCCCTCAACATTGCGTGCAGTCTCGTCGAGAAATATGGCTATGCCTCCAGCGGACGGTCATACTCTTTTGCCGACAAGGACGAAATTTTTGTGATGCAGATTGTTCACGGAAGGCATTACGCGATTGCCAGAGTCCCGGATGATGAGGTCGCAGTGATTCCCAATCACTACACAATCCATGAGCCTGACAAGAAAGCTAGGGGCTATAAGGAACTCGTGAACTATGCGGAGAGTCGCGGGTGGTTCAGGCCGGAAGAGGGAGCGTTTGACTTCGCGAAGGTCTACCAGTCCGACGAGACTTGGGGCCTCGACAAGAACACTTACAGGCACGTTAAAGCCTTTGAGATTCTTCTGGATATGGATTTGTCGGAGCTCCATAATACCTCGTGGCAGGGCCTCCCGTTCTCGATTAAGCCCGCTAAGAAGGTCAGCATCAGCACAATGAAGGCTATCCTGCGCTCACACGACAAGGACTCTCACTTCTCGAAGCCCCTGACTATCTGCAACACTGAGACCCTCGAGAGCACAATAATTCAGGTCCGCCACAACCCCGACAGAATAATTCTCCGGCGTGCTCTGGGAATGCCGAGCTATTCGCCCTACGTCGTGTGGTACAACGGGATAACTGAGTGCCCGGAAGGTTACGAGGACGTTGACGGCGAGAAGTCATTAGAGCAGCATTTTTGCCTGAAGCCCGACGCTATGGACTGGAGGAATAATGCGTGGTTCAGGGCACGGGAGATTAACGCAGTGTGTGAATTGCTGAAGAGTGAGGAGAAAATTTGTGAGGCTGTCAGGGATTTCGAGGAGCGTGAAGAGTACGCTTTGAGTGAGCTTGACCCGCAGATAGAGCTATCTCTGAGGCACAACCCCCACGTTGCCCGGGCGATGATGGACGGGGCTTTGACGAAATGGACGGAGGAGGCCGGGAGTCTCACGAGGGGTCTGCGTTCTTCGTTGGGGGTAATTACCGGTGAGCCCCTGAACTATGCGTCTGAGGGCGGAACGTTCGGAGTTCGTCTTCACTCTGGCACTGAGGGACTGGACGTTTCGGGGTGTATCTGCGGGCCGTCGTACACGGAGTATTCTGCGTGGTCGCAATGTTCGGGGGTCAATGGGGACTGTATCGAGTTCTCCGGCGGTGAGTGGCTGAAGGAAGCTGTACCCTGTTTCACGGACCTCTATATGCTGCTTACGTACAAGGACGGGAGGAAGCGTGCGGGTTGCGTGAAGGTTCAAGTGAGGAGGTAAATTCATTATGGCGAGGAAGAAACAGCAAATCACGATTGAGGACATCATCAAGCTCGGCCCAAAGAAGATTATTGCGTTAATCATTGCTGCAGCTGCGGCGTATTTCGGAGGTCAGGGCCTTCTTGACTTCGGACAAGCTCCCCAAGACGACTCCGGCTTCATCGTCGCAACAGTCTCACGGGTGGTTGACGGTGATACTATGGTTGTGAAGGTTGACGGCCAAGAGCGCAGAGTCCGGCTCTTAGGCGTGGACACTCCCGAGACCGTTCACCCGAACAAACCCGTACAGTTCTACGGGAAAGAGGCCAGCAACTTCACCAAGAGTCAGCTGACGGGAAAACGTGTGTGGCTCGAGTACGACAAATCCCCGCAGGACAGGTACAACAGGCACCTAGCCTACGTGTGGACCGCCAAGCCCACGAGCATTAATGAATCCACAATGAGGCGGGACATGTTCAACGCGAGATTACTTCTGGGAGGGTACGCAAAAGTTATGATAATCCGCCCGAATACACGATACGCTTCACAGTTCGCAAAGTTCGAGGGAGAAGCGAGAAGTTCAGGATTGGGCGTGTGGTCTGCGAATTAATTCGTGATATTATTACCCCAAAAACTTTCACGAGAGAAGGAATACTTTTCATGACAGAGAAGAAAGGCAAGGCAGTATTGGCCTACAGCGGAGGGCTTGATACTTCCGTAGCAGTAATGTGGCTCACAGAACAGGGTTACGACGTTATCACAATGACCGCCGACGTAGGACAGAAGGATGTTGACCTGCAGGCCGCAAAAGCCAAAGCCCTAAACAGCGGTGCGGTGAAAGCGTACATCTTCGACCTCAAGAAGACCTTCACCGAGAACTACGTGTACCCTGCCCTCAAGGCTAATGCTATGTATCAAGGAACTTACCCGCTGGTCTCCGCGCTGTCCCGTCCGTTGATCGCCAAGACCCTCGTGGACATCGCCAACAAAGAGGGAGCAATTGCTGTAGCTCACGGGTGCACCGGCAAAGGTCAGGACCAAGTGCGTATAGAGGTCTGCGCAACGGCCCTCAACCCGAAGATTAAGGTGCTTGCCCCAGTTCGTGATTGGCACTTCACCCGCGAGGCAGAGATAGAGTACGCCGACAAACACGGAATCCCTGTGCGGGCAACGGCAGCTTCACCCTACAGCACCGACGACAACTTGTGGGGACGCTCGATTGAGTGCGGACTGCTCGAGGACCCGTGGAACGAACCCCCAGAGGACGCTTACGAGATGACCGCCAACCCCCTAGACGGCCCGGACTCTCCTGAGTATATCGAGATTAGCTTTGAGGGAGGACTCCCTGTGGCACTGAACGGTGAGAGGATGAACGGCGTAGAACTCATACAGACCCTCAACAAGATTGCTGGCCGGCACGGAATCGGACGTATCGACATGGTAGAAGACCGGCTCGTGGGGTTCAAGTCCCGTGAGTGCTACGAGTGCCCGGGGTCAGTAACGCTCCTGACTGCACATAAGGCAATGGAGACTTTGACGCTTGATAAGCAGGTGTTGAGGGTAAAGAAGGGACTCGAGACGAAATTTGCGGAACTGACTTACGAAGGCTATTGGTTCTCGCCTCTCAGGGATGCGGTTAATGCATTCGTCAACGACACGCAGAAATACGTGAATGGTACGGTGAAGATGAGGTTGTTCAAGGGCAGCGCAGTAGTTCGGGGGCTGAAGGCGGCCAAGAGCATTTACCGGCACGACTTAGCGACGTACTCGGAGGGCGATACGTTCGACCACT
>JAFPZI010000048.1 GCA_017417365.1 Synergistaceae bacterium | reverse complement strand
GGTTTGGGAGCAGGTGAAGAGATTTTGCGCTCACGTGATAGGTCTATCGTGATTTCCGCGCGTCCTGATGTCGTAGTGCCGTCGTCGTTTGTTGAACGTCCCCCGAGGGCCTCTACCCTGTTCTTTGTCGGGAAATACACTATTGAGTCTGACTTTAGGGTGCGCCCTCCCTGAACTGCTACGACGTGTCCGCTGACTACTGCGCTTCCTCGAGTTGCCGAGTACAGGACGTTATCCCCTTTGAGCGTTACGGCTTCGGACTCGCCTTTGGGTTTGCCCTTGACCTGAACGCCGCGCTTGGCCGTAAATTCGTGGAGTTCACCGCCGATGATTATTCCCTCGACGTTGCCGGCAGAGAAACTTATTCCCTGTGAAGTGTCCTCAATATTCTTCGCTCCGACAATCCAGAACTTAGTCTGACGGTCAGAACGAGACGGTGAGGAGATTCCGCCCGCCCCGGTAATCGTGAGGGCATCAGCGTTGATTCTCATAGTGCCGTAGCTGCCGTTGACCCCGCCGGAGAATCTGCAAGTGGGTACACCGCTCATTGTGAGGGTAACTTTTCCGGCCTTGAGGTCAATTTTGTCGCCGTCCCATTTCCCTGAAGCACGTATGCCCTTGTCGAAGCGTAATTCTTTGCGGTTGACGTTGCCGGAAGCCACAGGAGCCGAGAGCCGGAACTCTCCTGCGGTGATTGAGACGTTGCCGTCAGCGAGGAAGTTGCCTGTGTTGGCGTCGAGCTGCATGCGGTTGGCGGAGAGCTTTGCGGTATCTGGCAAGTTACCAGCGGCCCAGCTTAGTCCGCACAGATATAGTATTATGACCATAGAAGCCAAAAGTTTTTTCACGAGCATCACTCCATAAAGTTATTGAAGAATGAGTATATTATATAAGTTACGTGGCAATTTGGACTCTAAATTTCCCGGGATATGTTATATGATTTCGGCAACAAAAAGGGCTGGAAGTCGTTCAAGAAGTCAGTAAAGAAAGTTCTTCCCAAACCAGTAACCAAAGCTATAATTTCCACAAGAAGCACGATTCGCCGGAAAGTCCTTCCGACTCTGCGCCTGAAACTTCGCAGGGTGTTCACATTTTTTCGCCGGTGGCCAAGCCTGAGTATGTGGACGTAGAGGAGTTCAGGAGGGATTTCGGGAGGATGGGTGAACTTTTCGGGCATAAGTGCGAGTTAATAGCTATTCTCGGCGGAGAACCCCTGCTTCATCCTGAGATTAATACACTCCTGAAGATTGCGCGCGAGAACTTCAACTCAGGGAGGATTCAGCTCGTAACGAATGGTATTCTGCTCATGAGCGAGGGCGAGGACTTCTGGAAAACCTGCCATGATAATAATATCGTAATCTCCATAACTTATTACCCGATTAAGTTGGACCATGAGGGTATATTCAGGACGGCCAAGAAATACGGCGTTGAACTGGAGAGGAGCGACGAAGAAAAAGTGTTCTTCAGGAAGGACCCAATTGACCTCACAGGCAGCCACGACATTCGGGAGAATTTTGCTCTGTGCCTCAAGGGCAATAATTGCAGCACCCTCAAGCACGGGAAGTTCTACAACTGTTCATTCACCCCCCACATTCACCACTTCAACGAGGCATTCGGCGAGAACGTCATAATCTCCGAGAAGGACTATCTGGACATTTACAGCCCGGACCTCACGGCAGACGAGATTCTGGACTGGATGTGTAAGCCGGTACCTGCCTGCCGTTACTGCAAGATTAAGGAAGTCGACGAGCATATCACGTGGCACGTCTCGAAGCGCGAGAAGAGTGAGTGGGTCTAGTTCAGCGGCTCATTCCACACGGGGAAATAGACCCGCAGGTGAGTAACGTCCCTCAAAGCGTCGTCAACTTTCCCCGCAACGTTCGGCAGCCACTCCCAAGCCCCCCCGCTGCGCCTGCACAACACGAGCGGCCTCCGTCCGTAGTGGCTCCACAAATCCGGGAGCTTGTCCCCTAACTGTGCACCGGGCAGAAGTGAGTCCTTGAACAGCGGGGGAGTTCCCTCGAGGTCCGGGTGTCCTGGCAGGGGAGCGAGGATCATCCATTGCGACAAGTGCCAAGCATTAAGCATTTCCTTCGAGGTCAGTGCGTGTTTGAGGGGCATAATCTGGATTCCTCCCGTCTCACCCCGCCGTGAAGTCGATACGTCAATCACTCCAGAGTGAGACGCTCTGATTCTGCCTGCGTTCTGGTAGAGTGTTCCGCCGAAGCGTCCTACTCCGCCGATTGGCCTCACCACCCGCGCAATCACCCGTGAGCCGTGAGAGTCGTGAACGGTTACGCGTCCTGCGGGTCTGTTCTCGATGTCGGTCATGAATACGCCGGATTTGCCGGTGAGGGGAGTGCGGATTATGAGTGCGTCGAAATTTGGGATGAGTTCGTGAGTTAATGGGAGTTCTTGGCCGTCAATTTCTGCGGTAACGTTTGAGCCTGTCAGCGGGGCAAACGCTCCGAATATCCCTGTGCCTGCGGGAATTTCCAGAGAGAAGAACGCTCCCTGAGCTGCTGCGGGGGCAACGGTGATTGAGGGTACGAGGCTGATTATTCTTCCGCGTCCCTCCTGAATGTCGATGAGGATGTGTATTGCGTTGACGGCCGAAGCGCACACGGTTGAGGGGGCTGCCCACTTGCTGGCGGTGTAGGCGGGCCAGTTTGTTCGTGCGGGGGTCATGAGGACTTGGCCGAGAGTTAGGGATTCGTTGTTTGGGAGGGTGGCGGTAACCTGTTCGCCAGGCTTGTTGGGGATTCTAAGCTCTATGAACTCCTCAGAGTATGCGTATTGTGTCCAGAGTAGGAGAATTATTATCAGCAATTTCTTCATGATTACACCTCACGGAATCGGAGCAAGCCACACTGCCCACACGTTGCACACTGCGTGATAGATTACCGACGGCATCACAGAACCTCCCCTGTGCCTCAACACCGCCATAACCAGTCCCGGAAAGAACGTCGCCACCCTCAGCCAACCAGTCAGCACCACAAGATGACTCAGCGCAAAACACACCGTCGCAAGAATTATCCCTGCATAGAGTCCGAACTTCCTCGTCAGGACAGTCTGAAGCCACCCCCTGTAGAACGTCTCCTCAATAACCGCCGCAGCTATCCCCCCGCCGAGCTGGTCAAGAGCAACCCACAACGTAGGGTGCTTCAACCCCCTCCCGCCCCACTCATACGGCCAATAGAACGTTATCACCGTCAGGGGAATCAACGTAACGCACAGAGCTATCATCACGTCCCGCCAAGACGAGCGAGTCATGTACCACTTCAGGCCGTAATCACGTTCACTCTCACGCCGCCTCCTGCACCACTCGTACGGAAAGTACAGCATGAACACCGCAGCTATCAGCCCGATAACCGTACCCATCACAATACTTTTATCGCATCCTGGAGGAACTGGAAGCCGCTGTTGATATAGGTAGAGATCTGGAAGCGGTTCACGTACAACGTCGCCGATACTTTCCAGAGCAGAACTATCACAGGCACCGCTACGATTACTGCACCGATCTTGTAGAGAACTTTTGACGGTATCACGCCCCACTTCTCGAATAACTGTTCGACAAGCCAGCCCATTACCATGAAGGCAAATCCCAGAATCCAGACTGCAAGGCCAAGTACTACCTGAGTGTTTACGATTCGCAAAGTATATCAGCTCCAAAATATGTGTATTGGAATTTGCGATTATTATACGGGAAAAATCGATATGTGCTAAACTTTGCAGGAACAAAAATTTTTCGTTGTTACAGGAGGATTTATTAATGATGCGCAAATTCGTTACCGCCCTCTTCATCGTCAGCCTTCTCGCAGGTTCAGTCATGGCCGCAGAAGCCCCAAAAGTCGTCGCCAGAGTCAACAGCCAAGACATCACCGAAGCCGAAGTGTTCGAGTACCTTCAGCCGTTCGGTCAGCAGGCCTTCCTGATGTACGCAACTCCTCAGGGCAAGAAGATGATCATTGACGACGTAATTTCGTTGAGGCTATTTGCTCTTGAGGGTGAGAGGGCAAGCCTCGACAAGACCCCCGAATTTCAGCAACAGATTGCTCGGGCACGCAGGGCAATGCTCGCACAGGCAGCCATGAGGAAAGTTGTTGAGGGCCTTACCGTAAGTGATGATGAAGCCGTGAAGTTCTACAACGACAACCCGCAGTTCTTCACTCAGCCCGAGAAAATCCGAGCGAGCCATATCCTCGTGAGCGGTGATGAGGCTCTCGCAAAAGTGAAGGCGGAACTTGCGGCAGGGAAATCGTTTGACGTTGTCGCTAGGGAGTACTCGACTGACCCGGGCAGTGCTGCTAAGGGCGGGGACTTGGGAGAATTTCCGCGCGGAGTCATGGTTGCGGAGTTCGAGAAGGCAGCCTTTGACCTCAAGAATCCCGGTGATGTCTCCGAGCCGGTCAAGAGTAGATTCGGCTGGCACATAATCAAGTTAGCCGCAAGAATCCCGGAGACCAAGACCCCATTTGAGCAGGTCAAGCCGAGAATCCTTCAGGAACTTCGGGAGCAGAAGACCCAGAAGCTGATTAACGACAGGTCCGCCGAGCTCGAGAAAGTCTACAAAGTCGAGAGGTTCTAGAGTAATCGTGAAGGGGCATGGGGGCATTATCCCTCATCCCCTGATTTCCCCTATCTGCCGTTCCACCTGAGCAAACCCAGTCCCGCCATAAGTCTCACGCCTCCTCACGCTAGCCTGAACCGTCAAAATCTCCAGCATTGACTCATCAAAGCCCGGCACATGTTCCCGCCACTGTTCGACGGTCAAATCACCGAAGGCTAACCCGTTCTCAATGCACCAACCCACGAGCCGCCCAACTATTGCGTGAGCCTCGCGGAAAGGTACACCCTTCATCACTAGGAACTCCGCAATGTCCGTAGCCAGAGCGTAACCCTTTGCGAACCCAGAGAGTGCCCGAGCCTCGTCAACGTCAACGCGTTCCAGCAGGGCAGAAATTATTCTTGCGGTGTGGGTTACCGTGTCCAGTGAGGCCCATAGCCCGCGCTTGTCCTCCTGAAGGTCGCGGTTGTACGTCATGGGAAGTCCCTTGAGGTTCACTAGAAGGTCTATCATGTTCCCGATTACTTGGCCGGTCTTTCCGCGTGCGAGTTCGAGAACGTCAGGGTTCTTCTTCTGGGGCATCATGCTGGAACCGGTGCAGAACTCATCAGGCAGAACGATAAAGCCGAACTCCTGAGTGTTCCACGTGATAAGGTCAGTGCAGAGCCGCGAAATGTGAATCATGAATGTGCTTGCGAAGTGGTGATAGTCCATCATGTAGTCTCTGTTGGCTACGGTGTCGAGGCTGTTCCGTGTTGGGTGAGAGAAGCCGAGAAGCTCCGAAGTGTATTCGCGGTCAATCGGGAGAGTCGAACCGGCCAGAGCTCCGGCACCTAACGGACATTCATTCAGGGAGGCAAGGGCGAAGTTCAGGCGGTCGTTGTCTCTGGAGAATGCCTCATGCCATGCTAGCCAGTAATGACCCATTGAGACTGGCTGGGCTTGCTGCATGTGAGTATATCCGGGGATTATTACGTTGAGGTGTCTGCGTGAGTTTTCGGCCAAGACTTGTAGTAAGGCGTGAAGGTCTGTGCTTAGGGACTGAAGGCGCGTCCGTAGGTAAAGGCGGGTAGTTGTGGCTACTTGGTCGTTGCGGCTACGTGCGGTGTGGAGCTTGGCCCCGAGCGGCTCAATTTCCGTGAGTCTGGCCTCAATGTTCATGTGAACGTCCTCGAGTGCCAGTGAAGGCGTGAATTTCCCCTCCTGAATCTCCGCTAGTACCCTCTTCAGGCCCGCCTCAATCTTTGCGGACTCGTCGTGAGTCAGAAGGCCGGTCTTCGCTAGCATCCTCACGTGTGCAATGCTGCCCTGAATATCTGCCTCATACATTCTCCAGTCTATGTCCAATGACTGCGTGTAGTCCTGTACTATCTTCGCTGTGTCGTGCTTGAATCTTCCGTGCCACATGTCAAATTCTCCTTATGGGTTAATGAATGTCGATGATTCTATACCCGCAGACGTTGAGAATCCTAGTGCCCGACTCGTGAATGTGTTCGCGCTTGATCCTCCCGTACGATGGGTGGACGTGGCCGTGAAGCATGTATTTCGGCCTGTACTTGTTCATGATTTTGTTGAACGTCTTGAAGCCCCTGTGTGCAATGTCCTCAAGGTCCCCGTAACCTTTTGGGGGTGCGTGGCTCACGAGAACGTCAACCCCTCCTGACCTCCGAATACTCGGCCAAGAACGCAGGTACCTCCTGAACATTTCGCCCTCAGTGTACATGTTCCGGCCCTCACGGTAGCGCATTGACCCGCCTAGCCCCAAGAAACGAACTCCCCCAAACTTCACCGCACACCCGTCTATACAGATGCCCCCCTCCGGCCCGTCCGAGTCGTGATTCCCGAAGACGTACAGAAGGGGAGCATTTATCACAGTCAGCAGGAACTCTAGATAGTCCTTCCTCAAGTCCCCGCAGGAAATTATTACGTCAGGCGAAAATTCCCGTGCCCTCTCACTCCACAGAGCATTACTCTCTTCATCACTGACCGCCAAGATTCTCACAAAACTTCTTCAGCCTCTCGAGAAGCGTCAAGTGTCCCGGCCATATCGTCGACAACAACGCGCGAATCTCCCCGTCCGAGTCCTCAAGCAAACTCCCCGGCGTGAACATCTCCGCGTAAATCATGAACGCATCCCCAAACATCAACGGAGAATTTCCCCCGACGTGCTCAGAGTAGAGGCGCGAGAACGTGAAGAACTCCGACTTCAGCGACAACACCACATCATCCGGCCAATGAGAGTCAAGCGTCATCCCGAACATCTCCGCAAGTTTTGAGTAGCACCCCTCGCCGGAAAAATATATCCCGTAAATTCCCGTGCACTCGAAGAACTTCATGAACTCTCGGTAAATCCTCGCCTCCTTTGAAGTGTTATCCTCTGGAGGAAGAAGCCTCGTAACGTCGGCGAGAATATCCGGCTGGCCAAGATACTTCAGGACTGAGACTCTCTTGTTGCCCTCAGACACATAGAATCTCCCCATGAACTCATGGACTTTCACAGGGTCAGCAATCCCCTCGCTAACCTGATAGCCCAGAAGGTGAACCCACTTGGCCGCAAACTCCGACTCTTGGTCGAGAAGGGGCATGTAGTTTTTCGCGAAGGCCTCCTGCCGTCCTTTGGTGAGCGTCCCGCAGATAAGGTATATCGGAATCTCGCACACACCTATAGATTCTTCCTTGAGGGTCTCGCGGTTCGGGAGCATTGAGTCCAGCGCAGGCAGGTAGGGATAACGCCCCCGGTTGATTTCGTGCCTGTAGGACTGAAGAGCGAGCTTTTGGGCCTTCTCGTAATCGCTCAGACTCATAGTCTATCCAGCCTGAACGTGTAGGACTCGTAGTCTCCTCTTGGCATCTTCAGCGGGAAACCCGAGTCCATTAGTGCATCAGCAGGGTAGATTTCTCCGCTCCATTTGTCCCTGTAGAGACTTCCGGGAGTGAGGCCGCGAGGAGTTACGTAGACTACTGGAGCGTTGCCGTGATTGTGGGGGATTACTGCGTTGATTAGGGCCTTGCTGCCGTCGGGTGAGACATACTCCCAAGCGCAATAGTTATCGCTCTGCGGGCTGCTCAGACGGTAATAGAGTCCCTCAGCGATAATCTCACGGTCAGACCTGTACTCCTCAATCTGTGTGGAAATTTCGCGCCTCTCCTCGTCGGTCAGCCTGAAGGGGTTCAGCTCATACCCAAACGCCCCGTAGCACGACACAACGTAGCGTGTCCTCAAGGGGGTAATTCTTCCTGTCTGGTGGTTTGGGCAGGTCGAGACGTGTGCAGCAATCACGCCCGCGGGGTAACCGAACGACGTACCGTAATGAATGTGCAGCCTGTCGAGAGCGTCGGTGTTATCACTGCACCAAATCTGCGGAGTGTAGTAGAGCATTCCAGCGTCAAAGCGTCCTCCTCCTCCAGCGCAACCCTCAATCAGAACGTCAGGGTAATTCCTCGTGAGCCTCTCCAGAATCTCGTACAGGCCCTTCACGTAATCATAGAGCACCCTTCCCTGAGTGTCTGACGCGTGAGAGTACACTGAAGCAATCGAGCGGTTGAAGTCCCACTTTAGGTACTCGATATTACTCTGTGAGAGCAGGCCGGAAATCGCGAAATATATGTACTCCCTGACTTCACGATTCGACAGGTCAAGAACTAATTGATTACGGCCAAGTACGGGTCTTTCGTGAGGGACAATCATAGCCCAATCCGGGTGCTTGCGGAATAAGTTACTCTCCTCGCTGATCATCTCAGGCTCAACCCACAGACCGAACTTCAGCCCGAGAGCGTTGACCCTGCTCACGAGTTCAGGGAGGGAACACCCTAACTTGCCCTCGTCGGCGGTCCAGTCCCCGAGTGCCCGAGCGTCGTCGTTCCTGTTCATGAACCACCCGTCGTCAAGAACGAGCATATCAACCCCGAGAGCCTTCCCGCTTTCTGCAACGTCGAGAATATTTTTCCCGCTGAACTCAAGGTAGAGTGCCTCCCAAGTGTTAATCACTATCGGCCGGGGAGAGTGCTTGAACTTCCCCCTGCAGACGTTCTCACGAATGCAAGCGTGGTAGTTGTGCGATAACTTTTCGAGCCCCTCACTGCTGAACGACATAATCACTTCGGGAGCAATAACCTCTTCACCCGCCCCCAAGTCGTACGCAAATTTCTCCTGAGCGAGTCCCATCGTGAGTCTTGTCTGGCTGTATTGGTCATGTTCGGCCTCTGCGAAGAACCCCCCGCTGTACACGAACTGCATACCCCAGCACCTGCCGTGAGTCTCCGAAGTATCACGGTCGGCGAGGACAACGAACGGGTTATACTGGTGCGAGGACATTCCCCGGCGGCTCCCGACTGAGTACACCCCGTGAGTGAGGGCCTGACGGTTGAGCTGGCGTTCTCCTGTGTGGCGGCCGCAGAACGTAATCACGTCGAACCGTCCGTGTGTGAAGTCGAGACATGCGCTGCCGAGTTTGTGCAGGGTGATTGGGTCTTGGCCGTCATTGCGGACGATTGCGCTCCGTGTGATTATGTCCTTGCCGGGAATCACACCGTAGAGGAGACTCACCGTGAGGCCCAAACGCTCATTCTTGAGGGTGATTGTGAGGGTCTGTGATTCTTCGTTGGGGTTGGCGTAAACTGCCGGGAGCCCAGCGAGGGAGTATTTGCCCTCCGTAATCTCGTGGCCGGTGTAGCGCAAATCCGCTCCGTAAGTCCCGTGTGAGTCCCGCACAACAAGAAGCGTGCTCCTGTAGTCTCCAGTGCCCTGCGTCGGGAACTCTTGGGGCAGTGCGTCGAGTGAGTACGTCCTATCGTCTCCGGCGTCGTAGGGACTCCCAGAGAACCCCCTATCCGCAAAGGTCAATCCCCAGTCCATTACGCCCCGAGTTTTGCGCCCATAATACAGATGAAGCAGATAGCCGTAGCCATCCGCCTGCATCTGGTAAGTCGTATTCTTTGTGGAGAGCGTGAATATTCCTGTGCCCTCGTCAAAACTTACTGCCAATTACTTCACCGCTCCATTGATTACGCCGTTGATTATCTGTTTCTGCGCAACAAGGTAGAATATCAGCATCGGCAGCAGTGCCAGCAAGTACGACGCAAACGCCAAGTTGTAATTTGTCCCAAACTGTGTCTGGAAGTTCAGCTGTGCCAGAGGTAACGTGTTCACTCCGCTTCCCGACATGATAACTAACGGGGTCATTACGTCATTCCACGTCCCGAGTGCCGTAAGGACTGCCACCGTTGCGTGCATCGGCCACATCAGCGGGAAAATTATCTTCCAGTAAGTCGTCCACGTAGAAGCCCCGTCAACGTGCGCGGCCTCCTCGAGGGCAATCGGAATATTCTTCAGGTAGCCGGCATAAAGCAGAACGTTCATAGGCATGAAGAACACAACGTACAGCACAATCACTCCGAACATGTTATCGATTCTGAGCTGGGCAGTCTGTTTCACCAACGGCATCATCAGAATCGCGAACGGCACAAACATTCCGCTCACTATGTAGAAGTAGCTGAACCTGTAGAACTTGCTCCTGTTCATGTTCCGCGCGACCGCATAGCCCATCAGCGAATGAATGATTACCGAGAAGATTACGGTTACTGCAGTGATTAGGAAGCTGTTGAAGAGCGACCGCCAGAAGTCCGTAACCCTCATGGCCTCGCGGAAGTTGTCTAGGCTCCAAGTCTGCGGGAAGGACAATAAGCCGATTACGTCATTAGTCATCTCGCTTGGCTGCTTGAAGGCAATAATCACCGTCATATACAGCGGGAAGAGTACCGTGAACAGTCCGAGCAAGAGTAAAATTGTTACTGGCCAGTTGAAGCGTTCGGTGGCCTTGATTTCTTGAGCTGCCATTATAGCTGTTCCTCCTTCTTGTTGAGATACTTTAGCTGCAACACTGAGATTGCCACTATCACTATGAAGAATATTACTGCGTTTGCGCTCTGGAACCCGAACTGCCCGCCGTTCATACCGTTATTGTAGATGAGGAAGGAAATTGATTCCGTGCTCTGAGCGGGGCCGCCTCTGGTCAAGGCCATAATCTGGTCGAACACCATCAAATTATTCTTCATGCATAGGACCATGTTAATCGTGAAGAACGGCATAATCAGCGGGAAGGTGATATAGCGGAACCTGTTCCACCCCGTAGCACCGTCGAGTGCCGCCGCCTCGTACACATCCTCCGGGACGGTCTGAAGGCCGGAGATATAGATTAACGTGTTCATAGCGATCGACTGCCAAGCGCACACGATAACGATTGCCAGCCACGCCCAAGTCTGACTCGCCAGCATGCTCGCAGCGTGGGTGATTGCCGGCAGAATGTAGGTGAATATGTAGCTGAAGATATAGCCGACGACCAACGCACCGAGAATGTTCGGGATAAAGTACATCCCGCGTAAGAAGCTCTTGAAGCGTATCTTGCTGTTGAGGGCAATTGCCATTATGAGGCTGATAATATTAATCAGTATCGTAGCGACAAGTGCCAGCTTGAACGTGAACCAGTAAGAATTACCGACCCTAGTGTCAGTGAAGAGGTCTATATAGTTCCTCCAGCCGACCCAGTCATATTTCCCGTAGCCCCTGAAGTTCGTGAAGCTGTAGATGAACCCGCGAATAAGAGGTACGGTGTTGAACCCGAAGAACAGTAACAGTATCGGGATTGAGATTAGCAGGAATGTGCGCTTTCTCTCGTTCTGACTCTTCATGAATAGTCCCTCCTCTAGTGTGTGGCTAAATACTTCTGAAGTTTGCTGATGATGTCCCGGTTATAGCGCACCCAATCGGTGTCGAACTTGGCCAAGAACGCATCAATGTCCCCGTGAAGCAGGTACGTCTGAATCTGAGCGTCAACGGCCATCTCTGACGGGTAATGGTGGTCCTGATAGTCGGCCATTTTCCCAGCGTCAATATACTTCCTCATACCGTCGAGCATCGGTGTTAGGCGAAATTCTCCCGTCTGGCAAGGTACGGAGTTCTGTTCGTCAACGTATGCCTGTATGTTCTCGGGGTCAAGCAGGAAATCAAGCACAACATACGCGGCTTCTTTGTTCGGGCACGACTCCATTACGCAGAACATAATATCTACTCCGCTGTTCAGGGTCTGGCCGTTTGGGTCATCGCTGCCGGGCATGACGAACGAGTCAATGTTGAGGTTAGGATTGACTGAGAGAATTTGCGGGATTGCGTAGTTGCCTATCACGAACATAGCCGACTCCCCGCGGGCAAAGGCCGTGCAAGCGTCGTTGTAGCTGTAGGCGAATGGGCCTTCCTCTGCGTACTTGAGGAGCTGAATAATCTTCTCTGCGGTCTCACGGTACTCTTTCGCGAAGGTAGTCTTGCCCATGTTGACCTGCTGGCACACGTCTGCGGGAGCGAGGTCAACGGCTAATGCGTTCCACGGGGCGAGAGTCGTCCAAGTATCCTTGAACCCGAAGTACATCGGCCGGACTCCTGCGGCCTGAATCGTCTCGCATAACTTGATGAACTCCGGCCAAGACTCCGGGATTGTCCAGCCGTGCTCTGTGAAAATGTCCTTGTTGTAGAGAATCCCCGCAGCGTTGGCCATGTAGGGCACCCCGAAAGTCCCGGGAGTTGGCACAAACTCGAGGCCCTCTATGATGTCGATATATGCCTTCTTGATCTTGGCCAAGCCTGGATAGCCGGACACGTCAGCGAGCAATTCAGCGTCCTGGAAGTTCGAGTAGTTCACGTCTCCGCCAATCCCAATAATGTCGGGGTAATTCTCGCGGATGAATCTCGTCTTGAGGATCGTAATCGGCTCATTAGGCGACGAAATCGTGAGGTGAATATCCGTGTGAGTTGCGTTGAACTTCGCGGCCAATGCGTCGAACGTCCTGAAGGCTTCGGGTTTGTACTGCACTAACTCAATCTCGACCGGCGCACTCCAAGCGCACCCCGCGAGGCAAAGCACCAATAACAATGCTAAACGTCTCATGTCTGCCTCCTAGTGAATTACTGCCTGTTCTGTATCCTTGTCGAACACGTGAATCTTGTCCACGTCGAACGCAAAGCTCATGGTGTCCCCGACTGCTGCCCTGCTGTTCTGCCCAACCTTAGCGGACATTGATGCTCCGGCAAAGTCAAAGTATAGCTGGACCTCTGACCCTAACAGCTCGAACACGGTAATCTTTGCGTCGAAGGGAGCAGTGAGTTTGCAGAGTGCTTCTGCCTTAGCGTCATAGACATTCTCTGGGCGGACTCCCATGATTACGTCTTTGCCCGAGTAGCCTTTGTCCCTGAGAACGGCTGCCTTCTCTTCGGGAAGCTCAAACTTTACGCCGCCTGCCTCAAGGGTGGAGCCGTCAAATTTTGCGTCGATGAAGTTCATTTGTGGTGAGCCGATGAATCCCGCCACGAAGATATTATTGGGCTTGTTGTAGAGGTTAGTTGGGCTGTCGACCTGCTGGACTATTCCGTCCTTCATGACGACGATACGAGTTCCGAGCGTCATTGCTTCGGTCTGGTCGTGAGTAACGTAGATGATTGTTGCGCCGAGCCTGTCGTGTAACTTGGCGATTTCGGCCCTCATCTGAACGCGTAACTTAGCGTCGAGGTTGCTTAGGGGTTCATCCATGAGGAAGACTTGAGGGTTTCGGACGATAGCGCGTCCCATTGCGACTCTCTGCCTCTGGCCTCCCGAGAGCTGGGACGGACGGCGGTCTAGGACCTTCTCGAGCTCGAGGATTCTTGCGGCCTCACGTACAGCCTTGTCGATTTCGGCTTTTGGGGTCTTCTTGAGCATGAGGGCAAAGGCCATGTTGTCATAGACGGTCATGTGTGGGTAGAGGGCGTAATTCTGGAACACCATAGCTATGTCCCTGTCTTTGGACTCAACGTCATTGACGACGCGGTCGCCGATTTTGAGGGTGCCTGAAGAGATGTCCTCGAGGCCGGCAATCATTCGGAGGGTAGTGGACTTTCCGCAGCCTGAGGGGCCGACAAAGATGATAAATTCCTTGTCAGCGATTTCGAGGTTGAAGTCCTTGACTGCCTCGTAACCGTTAGGGTACTTCTTCCAGATGTGCTGAAGCGATAATCCTGCCATGTGATATGCAGACTCCTTTGCGTGAAAATTTGTTGTTGGGAAAAATTAAGTAAGTGTATTGTAGAATAAGAGCATATTTTCATGAATGGCTTAATATTGGGTGATATATACCATAATGCTTGCATCTTGTCAGAAATTTTGCGGTTATAGGGAGTGAGGAGAATGCATAGAGTAAAGTTTTCGATATTCCCGAATCAAAGTTTCGTGGACTTGGGACTCTACCAGTTCGGACGTGAGGCGTGTGAAAGCGGTCATTCTTTCGGTCCGGCAAGAAGAAATCACTACCTCTTCCACTACGTCATCAACGGCAGAGGCACCCTCTACTCAGACGACTCAAGCGGCTACACTAATACCTTCAGGATAAACGCCGGAGAGGGCTTCCTGATTTTCCCGGAACAAGTCAGCCTCTACGTCGCGGACATGACCAACCCTTGGGAATACACTTGGCTTGAGTTCGACGGCCTCAGAGTCAAACAGGCACTAGAGTCCGCAGGCTTCACACCAGAAGAACCGGTCTACAGGACAAATTTTCCCGGCATGAGAGAACGAGTCCGGGACGAAATGTTGTACATAGTCGACCACAGCGAAGCCTCACAGTTCGACCTCATAGGACACTTGTACCTGTTCATGGACTGCCTGACACGCTCGGCCGAAAACTCGGGAAGGGTAATCACGAGCCGCCTTCGGGAGTTCTACATTCGCGAGGCAATAACCTACATCGAGACCAACTACCAGAGAAATATCACGGTTGAGGAGATAGCCGGAGCTTTGAGGCTGAACAGAAGCTATTTCGGGAAAATCTTCCGGCAGTCGACGGGAAAATCTCCGCAAAGATTCCTGATGAATTACAGAATGATTAAGGCCGCAGAAATGTTAGTGATGACCCAAAAGCCCATCAACGAAATCGGTGCGTCGGTGGGCTATGAAAACCAGATGCATTTCTCCCGGGCGTTCAGGACTATTTACGGGATTTCCCCAAGAGACTGGAGGAGGAACAATAACCCGTGAGTTACCCCCTGAAGAAGTTCTTGATGTGCCTGACTAATTCTTCCTGTTCGTTCTCAGTCAAGCCGGGATAAACGGGTAAGGCCATAACCTCACGGGTAAGCTGCTCACTCACGGGGAAGTCTCCAGCCTTGTACCCGAGATACCTGAAGCACGGCTGGAGGTGCAATGACAGCGGGTAGTACACCCTCACTGAGAAGCCTCGTTCCTCAAGGCAGCTCATGAGTTCGTCCCGGCGTTCATGTACCCTCACCACGTACTGATGGTAGATGTGCCTGTTGCCGTCGAGTTCTGCTGGGGGCGTAATATAGTCGTGGAGTCCTGCGGCCTTGAAGAGTAATCGATAGTGTTCCGCAACCTTCCTGCGTTCCTCGTTCCACGCCTCAAGGTGCCGGAGCTTCACGTCAAGAATCGCTGCCTGTATTGCGTCAAGCCTGCTGTTGATGCCGACCTCGTCGTGGTAGTACGTCGTTCCTGAACCGTGAACACGTAAGCGTCTGAGCCTCTCCGCCCTGTCCTTATCGCACGTTACTGCCATTCCTCCGTCCCCGCAGCCGCCGAGATTCTTCGTCGGGAAGAACGAGTAACACCCAACGTCCCCGACTGTTCCAGCGCGCAAGATTTTTCCGTCAACGTTCCGAGTTGCTCCGAAGGCTTGGGCTGAGTCCTCAATCACCGCTATTCCCCGCCCGTGAAGCTCGTCAATCACTCCCTCAATTGGGCACATCTGGCCGAACAAGTGCACTGGCAGAAAGGCTCTCGTCTTTGGGGTAATCTTGGCCATTGCTGAAGGAAGGTCTATGTTGTAGGTTGCCGGGTCAACGTCGGCGAATACTGGTGTTGCTCCGAGTCTGGCAATCGCTCCGGCTGTGGCGAAGAACGTGAAGGGAGTAGTGATTACCTCGTCTCCGGGCTTGAGGTCGAGGGACATTAACGCAAGCAGCAGGGCATCAGTTCCAGAGGCACACCCGACGCATGAGCCTTCGGGAACGTCCAAGTACGACTCGCAATGGGCCTCAAAGGTTTTGACTTCTTGGCCGAGAATGAAGCTCTGTGCGTCAAAAATTCTCTCTATGGCCGAAAATATCTCCGGCTTTATCTCACTGAATGAGCGTTTAAGGTCTAAGATTGGTACTGTCAATTGATTCATCAAAAACACGCGCGAATCCCCTTAGCTTTGGCTATAGGGAGTAAGCGCGCTACTCCTTTCTCTGCTATAATTTGCTTATCCTTTACGAGTTAAGATTTGGGAGTTGGCCGGACAACATCACGTTCTGTTCTGTAAAATCTTGAGCGTACCGAAGGCAAACAGTTAGGCGTTCTGTCCAAAAACGGCGTGCACCCTGCACTTAACAATGTAAGCGGATAGGCCATCGTGCCTTACCAAATAGAGGCTAGTAAGCCAGCCCCAGTGAATAAGGCTGTACAGCAAACTTCACTGAAAGCTCCCGTATTTAGGCGTGGGGTCGCTTACCTCCTGTAGAAATTATCACAGTTTTTCTCCCAAAATTCTACAGCATTATCAATCCAGCCCTCAGCAATTGTCCCTTCACCAAGCCCGAAACCGTGAGACAGCCCAGAGAAAATTTCTATCATTGCGTCGGTGCCGTTGGCCTTTATCGCGTCGATTCGTCTCTGCATTGTGCGATATGAGGCTATCCCGTCGGAAGTCCCAACACACGCATACGTCGGAGGCTCAGTGCCAGTAACTTCACTAAGGCCGGTGTACTGCATGATTACCGCCGAAGGTCTCGGGTACGCACTCTCACCGAAGGATTCAGTGCCATAGCTCCCAAGCCACGCTGCCATTCTCGCTCCAGCACTCCCGCCCCACAGGGAATAACCCTTCACGTTCACTCCCAGCTCCTGCGCGTTGTCGTGGATGAACGCTATTGCTCTGGCCAAGTCCTCACACGCTGTGTCCGCCCCGGGACGGTAAATCAGTGCGAAGGCGTTGTACCCTCTGCGGGAGAGTTCGAGTGCGTGGGGGAAACTGTCGTGCATTGCTCCGACAAACACGAAGCCCCCTCCTGCGTTGCACACGGCGAATCTTGCTCCGGGTTTGCCCCTGAAGAAGAATAATCCGGTGCTTCTGGCTCGTGGGTCGTCGTCTGGGTATATCGGGTAAAAAACTTTGTGGCCGCTTTTGGTCTGGTTGAAGAGGTAGTTCACAACGTCAACCGTTCGGGAGGGCTTGATGTTGGTGTACCACGTCAGGCTCAACGTTCCTAGTGTGTCGCCGTGATAGTAGCTTTTGTTGAGAGGAAAGAGAAACCTGCCGTAACCGTCGAACATCTTTACCACGTCAGCAATCTTTGTGTCGGTGTTCACATCGAGAGCAAAAGCTGTCCCGCCGACAGCAAGAGCCAGCAGGACAGCGACAACATTCTTAATACACATAATCCGGCACAAGAATATTCATCAGCACATCATCATGATGATACGTGAGCGTAGGCTCGTCGTCGAACAACATCGTCGCTCCGTTCTCGCGGGTGTAAGCCTCCCAGCCGGGATTGCCTGTGCGGGCGAAGTCTATCCATGCCTGACTCATCTTGTCCGCAAGGGCCTGTGCGCGTTCTCCGCCGCCTGTCGCCATTTCGGAAAGAGCTATATTGTTGAACACGAAGGGCAGTTCCGAGCAGTGATAGGCCATTCCGTAGCCGCCCATTATCGGGGTCTCCCACGTGAAGACGTATGTGAAGACTGGTGCAGCGTTCTGGTCTGCCTTGAGTGCCGCGACTTTCTTTGCGCGAGTCCTCAGCCAAGAGTCAACGTACAGTGCGTCGGCCTTTTTCTTGTAGGGATATGCCTTCAGGAAAGCATCAACCACTGCGCCCGATTTGTCGCCATATTTCGCCGTCAACATCTCGCCGACTTTTGCATCGTCCCAGAAGTTTTTGTTGTCGCTCTGAGTTGTCGCCATGTCCGCAAGAAGAGGCATAGATACCCATTCATTGAGGACAGTACCTACGATGATGGGAATATCTTTAGCGAGGTCAGTAAATTTTGTCTCGGCTGGGTTTTCGGGGATAAATTCACCGTCAACCACCGGGCACCACATCAATGAACGACGGCCAAGTGCATTGACGATATCGCGTTCCTCTGCGACTTGGGCTAATGCTTTGTTCGAGGCGGCGGCTAATTCTGCGTAAGGGACATCAATAATCTTGTCGACTTCTTCGGGGGAAATGCCCAAGTTCTTCAACGTGATTTCCGTTACGTACTGGCTTGTGGACTTGTCCGTAAGCGTCATTCCTGAGCCTTCTGTGCCTCCGCTCTGAACGATTGCCTTGTGGAACAATCCTTTTGCCGATGGCGTACCCATGAGGACGAGGGTCTTTGCGCCGCCTCCTGACTGACCGAACACAGTAACATTCTC
>JAFPZI010000047.1 GCA_017417365.1 Synergistaceae bacterium | reverse complement strand
GAAAGCGTGTAATATGCTCCAGTCTGGCGGAAACTCCTAACTGTCCCTAATTCTTCTACAAGTCCGGTGAACATGTTAATCTCCCCTCCAGCAATATATCTTGCCTAAAACTCGACGACTTTATAGCCTCAAGCCTGAAAGCCTCGTTGACCGTCCAAAATCCTGAATTAACCGTTATGCTTTTCCCCTCACCGAGTATTCTCGGAGACATAAAGAACTTCACATAATCCGCCAGCCCCTCACGGAGAAATCCCCCGAGAACTTCCGGCCCTCCCTCAACCATCAGCGTTAGGACTCCCCGCCCGGCCAAGTACTTCACTGCTTCAGAAAGATTTATCCGTCCCTCAGTGCTCGGCAGGGTGTGAACTTCAGCTCCAGAGTCAATGAGCTTTTGTGCCTTGAGGGAGTCAGGAGCTTCTGACGTTAGGATTAGGCATTTCCCGTCAGTGCCGAGAACTTTTGCGCCCTCTGGTGTCCTCAATGAAGAGTCCAAGACCACACGCAAAGGGTTCACGCCCTCAACATGCCTCACGGTGAGTTCTGGATCATCGGCGAGGACAGTACCCACACCAACTAGGACAGCGTCATTCTCCGCGCGGACTCTATGTGCCTCAGTGCGGGCCTCAAGTCCTGTGAGCCACTTGCTCGAACCGTTGGCAAGACACATTCTGCCGTCGAGGCTCATTGCTGCCTTGAGGGTGATGAACGGCCGAGCGTATTTGTGGACGAACACAAAGCCCTTGTTGAGGAATTTTGCTTCAGGCTCAAAGTCTGAGAGTTCAGCCGTATTGATTCCGGCCTCCTGAAGAATCTTTAGGCCCTTGCCGTTGACTTTGGGGTTTGGGTCAGTCATGGCAGAGTAGACCTCACTGACTCCTTCGGCAACAAGCCTATTCGCACACGGAGGGGTCTTCCCGTAATGACTGCATGGCTCAAGGGTTACGTAGACCACAGAGCCCCGAACGTCCTCGCCTCGTGAATGAGCGTCGTTGAGGGCCTCAATTTCCGCGTGAGGGTGCCCGTATTGGTGGTGCCAGCCTTCACCGATTATCCGGCCGTCCTTGACGATTACGCAGCCTACCATAGGGTTTGGGGAAGTTTTGCCGAGTCCGTTGCGAGCGAGGGTCAATGCCCTCTGCATGTATTCTGAGTGTGAAATTTTGGGTGCCTCCTGAAAATTTTATGCTATGTCCAAAGCTAGTTCCATCATTGCGCGAAAACCCGCTGCCCTCTCGTCTGAAGAAAGGCTCTCTCCAGTAATGAGGCTGTCCGAGACCGTGCAAATAGTGAGAGCGTTTTTCCCGGCCAAGAAGGCATTGCAGTAGAGGGCTGATGACTCCATCTCAACACCGAGAGCTCCTTTGTCCGCGTACTTCTGGTTAAGTTCTGGTGGGCCGTAGAAAAATTCTGTGGAGTAGACGGGACCAACAACGAAGCTGAGGCCCCGCTCATGAGCTGACGTTATGGCTTTGCTGAGGAGGACGGGTGAGGGCTTGTAGGACTCTTCCGTTATGGCTGGGAAATACTTCGAGAAGTCTATCTCGCTGAATGCCTGGTCAGATATGATTATGTCCCTGAGCTTGGCATTCTCCGAGAGTGAACCGATTGTGCCGACTCTGATAATATTTTCCACGCCGTAAAAGTTGAAGAGTTCATGAGAATATATGCTTATTGACGGGATGCCCATACCAGAGGCCATTACGGATACTCTTTTGCCCATGTAGGTGCCTGTGTAGCCCTGAATCCCGCGGACGTTGTTGACGCAGATTGGGTTATCGAGGTAGTTTTCTGCGATGAACTTGCTCCTTAGCGGGTCTCCGGGCATAAGGACAGTCTGTGCGAAATCTCCGAGTGATGCGCTATTGTGGGGTGTTGGCATTTGATTACCACCTTTCGGGGCTCATTCTAGCATAAAAGTTTTGGGCGTATGGTGTATCATTAGCAAATATTTTTCAGGAGGAGCATCACAATTTTGAATGCCATGAAACTTTTGCGCTGTGCGTTAGTCTTACTCATAACCTTATCCGCAGCACCATCATTCCCAGCATCGAGACAGCCAAGAAACACTTACGACATCATCATAGCCGGAGCAGGTACGGGAGGGATTTCCGCAGCTATTCAGGCCTCACGAATGGGAGCGAGCGTCCTAGTCGTTGAACCAAGCACATGGATCGGAGGACAGGCCACAGCCGCAGGTGTCTCCACTATGGACGACATGAGCCGGCAAATGAGCGGAATCTATCTGGACTTCATCACGCGAATCAAGAACTACTACACCTCACGAGGCAAATCTATGGGTACCTGTTACTGGAACTCGAACAGCGTAGCCTTTGAGCCCCGAATAGGCCAAGAAGCCTTTGTGAACCTCATCAACGAAGCACGACGGCACGGAACACTTGACTTCCTGATGAACTCCGAGATTACCGCAGTCAAGAAGGAAGGCCGGACGGTCAAGGGAGTAACCATACAGGCCGGAGACAAGACCACACGAAATTACTCATGCAGGGTCCTCATTGACGCTACGGAATATGGCGACATTCTCCCACTCAGCAAGACACAATACAGGGCGGGAAATTCTTTATCGGGCTTCCTGAACTCTGACGCTATGATTCAGGACATCACTTGGGTCGTGATTCTCCGCAAGTACCCCGGAGGAGTCCCGAGCTACCTCAGCCCCTCACAGCCGCTGCCCGGCTACGACTTGGCCAGACGAAACTACCAGAGCTACATCACACTAGACGGCAACAACTTCAGGAACACTTACCCCGTCGCAACTCCCGTGAACTTCATCACCCACAACGCCTACAGGGGCCTGCCGGACTCGTCAAACCCTTGGAGCTACGACGCTGACAGGGACAACAGACCATACATCACCAAGACCAGCGTGAACTGGGCGAATGATTACCCGGGGACTTACGGCTGGACCAACGGCAGAAGGGGCCTCCCAATCGGCTACCTTGAGGACAGGGCATTACGGCTTCAGATTGAGCGCGAGGCACTGATTAAGAGCCTGCACTTCATCTATTACGTACAGCACGAACTCGGCGAATCTTGGTCCGTTGCTGATGATGAGTACACTAATAGAATCCTCCCTGAGGCCGCGAGAACCCTCCCCCGTGAGTGGCAGGAAATCGCACGGAGAATGCCGCCAGTTCCCTACGTCAGGGAGTCCCGAAGGATTGTCGCGGGCAGGACTCTCACAAGCTATGAGCTCCTCCAAAACTCTCTGAGCTACAGGGACGGGACCAGCCACGAGTTCTCTGACGCAATCGCAATAGGGGGG
>JAFPZI010000046.1 GCA_017417365.1 Synergistaceae bacterium | reverse complement strand
CATAGCCCGCACCGAATTAATCACCGCGAGAACCATCACTCCCACGTCCGCAAACACCGCCCCCCACATTCCCGCCAAACCAACAGCCCCGAGAACCATGCACAGAACCTTCACTCCCAACGTGAACGCTATATTCTGCCTCACTATCCCCATGCACTTACGGGAAATCCTCACCGCCAATGCTGCCTTCAGCGGGTCATCATTCATTATCACAACGTCAGCTGCCTCAATCGCTGCATCACTTCCCAGCGCACCCATAGCCACACCAACATCCGCCAGAGCGAGAACCGGCGCATCGTTCAGCCCGTCCCCAACGAACGCAGTTACACCCGAACGCGAAAACTCCTCAACCTTAGCGGCCTTGTCCCCGGGCAAAAGCTCACTGTACACTTCCTCAATCCCCACAGACTTTGCTGCCTCAAGCGCGCTCGCTTCAGTGTCCCCCGTCAGCATGGCTATTCGTCCCACACCCTCACACTTCAGCGCACTCACTGCCTCACGAGATGACGGCTTCACAACGTCAGAGATCACCACGTGCCCCGCATAAATCCCATCAATCGCTATGTGTATCACCGTCCCTGAAGACTTCGTGCAGGGGTGCCAAGAAGCTCCGGCCTCCTCCATAAGGCGGGAAGACCCTACGCACACAACCTCACCGTTCACCTTCGCACGCACTCCGAGTCCTGCAATCTCCTCAACGTCAGACACTACGCACGACCCCGCGCACCCATCGACGGGAAAAGCCCGCCTCAAAGCCTCTGCCGCAGGGTGAAGTGAGTACTGCTCAACGTGTGCGGCCAAGTGAAGAAGGCTCCTCTCGTCCCGGATCTCTGGGTGAACAGCAACGACCTCAAACACTCCCCGAGTAAGAGTCCCGGTCTTGTCGAACGCAAAGCATGACACACGAGCTAAACTCTCGAGGAAGTTCCCGCCCTTCACTAGGATTCCCGAACGCCCAGCTCCACCAACAGCACAGAAGAACGCCAACGGTACGCTTATTACCAGAGCGCAGGGGCAACTTATCACTAGGAAAGTTAGCGCACGGTACAGCCACACGGAGAAGTCTTGAGGGTTGATTAGCGTGGGAACAATCACGAGCAGCAGCGCACACCCGCACACCGCCGGAGTGTAGACGCGGGCAAATTTCGTGATGAACTTTTCGGTCTTGGCCTTGCGTGATTGGGAGTGTTCGACGAGAGCGAGAATCTTAGACACCGCAGAGTCTGAGAACTCACGGGTTGTCCTCACCCTCAAGACTGCCGACATGTTCACGCAGCCGCTGAGGACTTCATCACCGGTCGCAACATCTTTGGGGAGGCTCTCTCCCGTCAGTGCCTTAGTGTCGATTGCCGAATGCCCCTCAAGAATCACTCCGTCAATCGGAATCTTCTCGCCTGGCCTCACGAGAATAACGCTGCCCTTCACGACCTCCGAAGGACTCACGCGCTCAATCACTCCCTCACGCTCAACGTTAGCGTAGTCCGGCCGAATGTCCATTAATGACGCTATGGTCTCACGGCTCCTGTCCGAAGCGTAATCCCCGAACAACTCGCCAATCTGGTAGAGGATCATCACTGCGCAGGCCTCCGAATATTCCCCGAGTGCCAAAGCCCCAATAGTCGCAACAGCCATCAAGAAGCACTCATCAAAGATTTCACGCTCCCTTATCCCCTCGAGAGCCTCAAGCAGAACGTCATACCCCGCAACAAGATACGGCACCAAGTACACCGCAAGCCTAGCAACGCCCTCAACTGGCACAAACGACGCTCCCGCAGTCATGAGCACAGCAATAATTACACGTGCCAACACTTTCACACGCTTATTCATGATTAACCCCTCCTGTGGATTATCAAACTGTCAAAAGATTATTTGAATGTCGGCGTATATATTAGCACTTGGGGCAGGTAATCTCAAACAGTGCGTCAATAGTTCCGTGAAGTAACTGTGCTTCTCGTGAGTCAGTGAGGGAATAGTGAATCTCTTGGCCGACTCGTTCTGCGTTGACGAGGCCGCTTCTTCTGAGGAGCTGGAGGTGATGAGACACAACGGCCTTGCTGAGTCCCAAAGCTGCGGCAATGTCGGACACACATTCTTTGCTGTGGCAGAGCAGCCATAAGATTCGCAGGCGTGTACCGTCTCCCAATTGGGCCAAGAGTGAGGCGGCCTGTGAGAATTTCTCAGTGCCTGGCATTGTCGCTAGGACTGCATTAATATTCTTGTCGTGATTGTGAGGCAACTTCATAGTGTACTGTCCTTTCTTGAGCTAATTATCTCACACACGAAAAGAGGGAAGCCCCTTAACTTTCCGGGACTCCCCTCAGAGATTCAGACTTGCTGTGAGCTAATTGTCCTCAGAGATTCCTGCGAAGGTGTTTACCTTTCGTGTGAGCGGGAAGACATTACCATACGCAGCTATTCCGCGCGGTGTCGTGTCAGTGTCCGGGACTGGCGTAACGCTTCCTGATACCTCAAGGCTGAATGTAGTTGTCCCCGTGAGGCCGGAAATTGTCTCGGAGATTACGCCGGTGGTGTCTGGTGTCGGGGTTATTTGGGGTTCCGGCTCAATCGTGGGGATGTTCGGCGTAACGTCGGTGCTCGTCGTCGGGATTGACGGAGTGTCTGGCACTGTGGGAATCGGCGGTGTAACGTCAGGACTGAACGTCGGCATGTCCGGGACTGTTGGCACTGTCGGCGTAACGTCGGGACTCGTCGTCGGGATTGACGGTGTGTCAGGCTCATCGGGAGTCGTTGGTGTTGTCGGAGTCGGCGGGGTAACGTCGGAACTCGCTGCCGGAGGTGTCGGCGGTGTAACATCCTGGCTCTCTGACGGTGTTGCGGGCGGAATGTCTGAGCTTGCCGGCTGAGTGTCTCCGCTGGTTGGGTTAGTTGGGGGCGTGGGAGGAGTATCTCCGCTCGCGGGCTGCATGTCTCCGCTGGCAGGGTTCGTGGGTTGCGTGGGCTGTGTGCTCCCGGAGGCCGCCCCGTGAGTGTACGTTACGTTGTCGCGGTCTATGTACACGTCGTTATCCGCGTCGAGAGGCCCGTCGCCTTGCGCATTATCCTCGTTGCTGTCCTGCGAAGCCCTCACGTGAATTTTCCCGCCGAGAAGTGCTATCCACCCGTTGGAGTCTATTCCGTCCCCGCCCGTTGAAGTTATGTCGTGTGAACCCGCAAGCATCGTGAAGACTGACACGTAATCTTCATTCGTGTTGATTCCGTCGTCGGGTGCCGTAACGCTGATTATTCCTCCGTCAAGAGTCAGGTGCATCTCTGAGCCTAACCCCTCGCAGGTCGTTGAAGTGATTGTGAGTTTTCCTGTACCTTCACTGCCTCCCCCTATCACCATTGAGCGTCTCGACTGGAAAGCCGCATCGAACTTGTACATCTTGTCCTGCTCGCTTATGTCCGTACCGATTCCTGAGCCGGTGTACTTGGGGTTGTCGTCGTCGTCGAGTTTTGGGCAAAGCTCAAGAATCCTGTAGACGTTTGCGCCGGTAAAGGTGTTCGTTGAGCCGTCAGCAATCTCTACGACTGTTCCCGTCTGATAATAGCCGTCTGAACTCATCATCAGGTCCCCCATAGTCTTCCAGAGGTCATTAGCCGTCAAAGTTGCTTGGTCGTCGTAGCCGTTATCTTCCGCCCACTTGTAGGTCTTGTAGAACACCATAGCCGGAGCAACTGTGCAAGTTACGTCAACGCCGTTAAGGATGATGCCGACTTTGTGCTTGGCCTTAGCACCGACTTCTACCCAGATTTGTCCGTTCCATGTTCCCTGAAGCTCATAGATTCCGGGTTCGGTGATGTGCAGCACAGGGTTGGCGTAAGCGTCCGCAGATGAGTGGGTCATTAAGGCCTTGATTGACGCGAGAGTCGATTCGTCTCCTGCGCCGTTGGTCGGGAAGCTGGGAGGAGTCCCGCCTCCTGGTCCGCCGTCGGGAGGAGTCTCACCGCCGGGCATTTGGTCTCCTGGCATGTCCCCGCTCATTCCGCCGGGCATTTGGCCTCCGGGCATCCCCCCGCCCACTGCTCCTGTAGATGTCGGGAGAGTCGCAAGAATGTACTTGTCGCTGCTGTAGGCTGAACCGTAAGTAGATACCACGCTGGCTAATGCTTCCCTCACCGCCGAAGAAGTGAAGTCATAGTACACCACATACTCCGTGTCCTGATCTTTTACCGCTGTCTGTGAGGCAGTGAACTCGAGGGTGTCGGGAGTGTAGCGAATATCACGGGCAATGTAGACACCGTTATTCGTTCCGCCAGCCTCGATTAGTGCCTCGTACTCGTCGGAAGTGTACTCAGTCGTTCCATTGGGGCCGTCGGTCCAGTACTGCGCGGGGTGCTGTGGGTCAATGTGCCAAACGTAGTCATACACTGGCACCGAAGAACCCCCCAGAGTGGCCGTGTTTCCGTTGAGTATGATGGTCTTAACGTCAGTCGAGTCCATGTTCATTGAGCTGTAGGTTGAGGCGTTCAGGGTCAGGCCCGAATACCTCATTTGTGTCCCGCCCGTGTAGCTCACCGTTCCAGTAGTCTTGCTGCCCTCGCCTGAAGGGTCATAGGCGAAGACAAGATTACCCGTGCTAGTGTCGATGAATGCCAGCGTCTCACTGCCGAGCGTCTGAGCAAATCCCAAGTTCAGAGTCGCCGCGTTCGAGTCGCTCCCGATTGGCGCAACGTAATACGCCGCCCCGTTCATGCCGGACAGAGTCGCGCCCTTGATGATCTTGTAGGTCTTGCCGATCTCCAGAGCAGGGGACTCAATTACCGCTACTTGTGCCGTAGTTGGGTTGGAGACTAGCCCGAGAACTCCTCCCGAACTCCCTCCGCACCCGGACAATGAGAGCACCAATGCCCCCATGATTACCAGATATACTGCCGTGAAAACTTTGCGCATATTATCGTCCTTTCTTGCTTTCTTGCTGCTTGTCTCTTACTTCTCGTCTGCCATTGTTATTCCCGCGAAACTGTTCACTTGGTGCGTCAGTATGAATATGTCGCTCGTGGCATCAACTCCCCTTGCTGTGCGTTCTGAATCCACTAGAGGATTACTGTAGCTTATTGTGAATATCACGCCCCCTTCGTCGCTGATTCTTATCGTCCGGCGAGGGTCTGTATCTGAGTCGATAGTCTCATCGGGGGTAACGGGTTCAGTGTATGCCCGGTGAGTGTAGGTTACGTTCTCCGACAAGTACACCCCGCAAACGGAATCGAGCGGGCCTTCTGCTTGAGCGTTGAGAGAATCGCTGTCCCTGACTGCTGAAATGTCCAACGTCCCGGAGTTCAGGACTATATAGCCGTTGGAGTCTATGCCGTCTCCGTTCTTGGCTATGACCTTGAGGTTGCCGCCGTTGAGGGTGAACACTGATATATTGTCCTCGTTGACGTTTATCCCGTCGTCCTCAGCAGTAACGTTGATTGTCCCGCTGTCTATCGTTAAGTGCATCTCCGAGCCTATGCCCTCGTAAGTCCTTGAGGTTATGTTGAGGGTCCCGCCGTTGCTGTTGCTCTCGGAGCCTATCACCATTGACGCAAAAGAGTAGAACGCTCCGTCCATCTTGTAGAGCTTCTTCTGTTGTGATACGTCGGTGCCGTCGATTGTGGTAACGTTGTCGTTCTTCTTTGCGGGCTTGAGAATCCTATAGACGTTGGAGCCGGTGAAGGTGTTAGTGCTCCCGCTGGCAATGACCACGACAGCCCCAGCGTCCTCCGCAACTTCCGCGCCGATGTCCCGTGAGGCTTCCGCAACAACGCCGGCATCTTCCGGTCCGCACTCGTGAACGTCGTGGAACACTATAGCTGGAGCAACGTCGCAGCTGACTTCCACGCCGTCAAGAATCACGACAACCTGAGCGTCTATGCCGGGGTCAAGCCAGATTTGCCCGTGCCATTTCCCCTTGAGGCGGTAAGTTCCGGGTTCGTTGATGTGAAGTACTGGGTTGTTGTAGGCCTCTTCCGCTGAGTGTGTCATGGACTCGAAGGCCTCAATATCTGTGTTGCTCACTCCTCCGGGTCCCGGGGACATTCCGCGCATTTGTCCTTCTGGCATTGGGAGGGTCGCGAAGACATACGGACCTGTGAATCCCGTACCGAGTTCTTGAGAGACTTCCGACGCTACGGAGCTCGAGTAGTACGCTGCGTATTCGGTCTCTTGGTCGTTGCGCACTGTGCCTGTGAAGCTGATAGTATTGGGCATGTAGCGAATGTCCCTAGCAATGTACACCGTCTCGGTAATCTCCTCACTGAGAACTTCTTCTGTGTAGACCGTTCCGCCGGTGCTGTCGGTGAAGTATTCGTCCCTGTGGTTAGGGTCAGCGTGCCACACTACGTCATACTCAGTTATTGGTGTGCCGTCAATGTCCGCGATGCCTTCCGCAGAGTTTAGGGTGATTACTCTCTGGTTTGAGGTGTCGATTCCGTCAATCACTGACGCTCTCACTGAAGAGCCGGAGACTTGCGAAGCCGCGACAGTTAAGCCGTTGTACTTGAGCTGCTGTGAATTTCCGCCCCACCTTATGACTTGGCCATATTCCGTAGTGAGGTCGGTTATTCCCCTGCTCTGAGGGTTGTAGTAGAACACTACCTGCTCCATGTCGTCGTCGACCGCAGTAATCATGAAGGGCAGGTCGGGACTGACGGCATTAACGAACTCTAGGTTCATGGTTACGGCGACATCTCCGGCGATTGGTGCGACGTAGAAGCGCGGGTTGTAGTCCTCAGAGACCATGCTTCTCACACCGACCTTATCGCCCATGTAGAGCTTGTAATTCCCTCCGATTGCCAACACTGGAGAAGTTACTACCATAAGTCTTTGGTTCTGTGGCACGGCGTTATCATCGTCATCATCACTGCCTCCGCACCCTCCTAATGACGACAAGACGATTGCGGCCATGCATAAAAGGTAGAGAAATTTTTTCACTGTATGCTGCCTCCCTGAATAAATGTTTGAATGCGTGAGATTGTAACATAATTAGCGGTATAATATTCTGACTTCGGGGGAGCTTAAAGGCTGAGAGGATGAGAAAAGTTCATCGACCCTTTGAACCTGATACGGATAATTCCGGCGCAGGGAGCATTTATCTATCTCTCCGAACAATCTTACACAATTAGGAGGAACAATTTTCATAATGCCTACGAGACGCAGGACAACATCAATCATGATTGAGGGAGCATTATGCATAGCCCTCTGTATAGTTTTGGAGAAGATTAACATTATCGCGATGCCTCAAGGGGGCTCCGTAGATTTTGAGCTTATCCCGTTATTGCTGTTCACTTACAGGCGCGGGGCCAAGTGGGGAGTACAGGCGGGGGCACTTGCTGGTGTCGTGAAGATTCTTCTGGGCGGGTACTTCTTGAACGTTGTGCAGGTGATTCTTGATTACCCGTTGGCATATGCCTGCGTGGGACTTGCTGCGATTCGTCCGAAGGTAGTTGGGCTTGTTGTTGCGGCTTTGGGTCAGATAACGTGCAGCGTGATTTCTGGTGTAGTGTTCTTTGCGCAGTATGCTCCTGAGGGTCAGAGTCCATTAATGTATTCGCTGCTCTACAACGGGCCAGTATTGGGAGCGAAATACATTTTGTCGGGAATAGTAGCAATGTTCATGTGGAAGGTGTTAGAGCGTGATCTGCCGGTGAGGGATTGAGGCGGGTAGTTATTGGGGGTGCGGGGAGTCATTGCGGAAAGACTACGATTGCCTGCGCCCTTCTTGCTGCTCTGAGGGCACGGGGCTTCCGTGTGAGCGCGTACAAGACCGGCCCCGACTACATTGACCCGCAATATCTCAGGAGGGCAGGAGGCTGTGAGGCGTATAACCTAGATACATGGCTGATGAATGAGACACTTACCCGAGAACTTTTCGCGAAGACTTCCAGAGAAATATCTATCATTGAGGGGGCAATGGGGCTCTATGACGGCAACACTAACAGCACTGCGGGAATCGCTAAACTCTTGAAGGCTCCCGTTGTCCTAGTGATTGACGCAAAGTCTTTGGGGGAATCTGCTTCTGCTGTGGCACTGGGCTTCCGTGAGTATGACCGTGAAGTGAACTTTGCCGGAGTGATTCTGAATCGAGTAGGGTCAGATTATCACGCGAAGATTATAGCCGACTCACTCAGGGACAAGGGAATAAAGCTGCTTGGAGTCGTGAGGCGTGATGAGGGTCTTGCGATTCCTGAACGACATTTGGGGCTAGTGCCAGTCGATGAGAACGGCGGCCAAGATCTAGAGAGATTAGCTCATACTGCCGAGTCCTGCCTAGACATTCCCGAACTGGTGAGAATCTCCGAGTCAGCTCCTGCCCTCAATGTGAACTCATGGAGGGCAATAGAGCCATGTTTTGAGGGAGTGCGAGTGGGGGTGGCGAGGGATGAGGCGTTCACGTTCTACTACCCTGAGAGCTTGGGGACTCTTGAGGAGCTTGGGGCGGAACTGGTGAACTTCAGCCCGATTCACGATGAGGTTCTGCCGGAAGCTGACGGGTATATTTTCGGGGGAGGGTTCCCGGAGATGTTTGCGCGGGAGTTGTCGGGGAATGCGTCAATGCTTCGGAGCGTGAGGGAGTGCGTGAGGCCTGTGCTTGGGGAGTGCGGAGGGATGATGTATTTGTGCCGGAGTATGACGGACCTTGAGGGTGAGAAGTTCGCGATGGCGGGGGTGGTTCCGTGTGAGACGGTGATGAAGGGGCGGGCGGTTTTGGGGTATATGGAGGCTTGTGCGCTGAGGGATAATCTATTGTGCAGGAAGGGTGAAGTTATTCGTGGGCATGAGTTCCACTATTCTGGGGTTGTGCCGGAGATTCCTGAAGGGTACTGTGCATTCACCCTGACCCGACGCAACACTAACACCTCCCGTCCGGGCGGTTACGCTCACAAGAACATACTGGCCACATACCTTCACACAAACTTCTTCGGGAACATTGCGCCCGCACAAAACTTCCTACACACATTGACTTCAAGCAGAGTTTAGCAGGTTATACTACCCTCACAATTCCAAGAAAGGAGGAAAGTTTTCATGTCGGCAATAATCGTATACTTCTCGCGCTCCGGCAACAACTACGTCAACGGCTCAATAGTCAGCCTCAAGACCGGCAACACCGAAACTGCCGCAAACTTCATCCACGAACTCACAGGCTCCCCCCTCTTCAGGCTCGACCCAGCAAAACCCTATTCACCAGACTACACCGAGTGCACACACCAAGCTCAACAGGAACTCAGAGCCTCAGCACGCCCTGCTGTCCTCAAGATGCCGGACATCTCCGCTTACGACACAATCTATCTCGGCTACCCTAACTGGTGGGGAACCTGCCCAATGTGCGTGTTCACCTTCATCGAGGCCCAAGACTGGACCGGCAAAACCGTCAAACCCTTCTGCACCCACGAAGGCAGCGGACTCGGCCGCAGTGAATCCGACCTCAAGAAGGCGTGTTCGGGCGCAACGGTCAAGAAAGGCTTGGCACTTCACGGAGCGGACGTGGCAAAAGCTAAGGCACAGATTCAGAACTGGATAGACTAAAGGAGGAAGCATTATGCGCAAACTTATTCTCGGTATGTTAATCGTTATGGCCGTCATGACCTGTTCATTCGCGGCTGAAGCAAAAATGTTGGTCGTCGTGTTCTCACGCGCTGACGAGAATTACGGCGTGGGTTACGTCGAAGTCGGAAACACCATGAAGATTGCCCAGATGATTGCGGCCAAGACCGGTGCGGAACTGTTCGAGGTAGCTCCCGCGAAGAAATACCCCGCTGACTACGATACCTGCATCGACGTGGCCAAGAAGGAACAGAACCAGAAGGCCCGCCCGGCAATCGCTCAGGATAAGGACATCTCCGAATACGACATAATATTTCTCGGTTACCCCGTCTGGTGGGGAGATATTCCCATGTGCCTCTACACCTTCATCGAGTCCCACGACTGGGCGGGAAAAACTGTGATTCCCTTCTGCACTCACGAGGGCTCAGGTTCAGGCAGGACAGACAGAACCCTAAAGGCTGCCCTGAAGGGTGCTGAAGTCAGACGCGCTATGGCCATGAGGGGAGCTGTTGCACAGAAGGCCGGTCCCGACGCTGAAGGGTCAGTTGACGCTTGGCTGAAGAGCCTCAATCTCGGCTTCTAGTTTTCAGAATCACGGCAGCAGGTAAATTTCTCCCTTCCTGCTGTCCTTTCCTGATGAGCTATGAACCATGATACAATTACGAAAAGTTCATCAAGAGGGCGGTTGATATGATGCTGCAATCTGTGTATAATATTCAAGGCTCAAGGCTCAAGGCTCAGGTGGCTTGACTCTCTTCGCGGCCTCGCAATTATCCTAGTTCTTATCGGACACATTCATTCATTCCCATTCCAAAAATTCATTTACGGCTTCCATATGCCATTATTCTTCGTGCTGTCAGGGTATCTCTTCAGGAACGGCAGAACTTTTCCCGAACTCCTTCACAATATAGCCCGGCGGTATATCTTCCCATACTTTGTGCTGTGCGGAATAAATCTGCTCATTGAGACAGTAATTCATTGGCTCAAGAGAGAATATTACGACATCCCTCACTTTATGCTCGGCATCCTCTATTCACGCGGCACTGTGGAATATATGCCGAACTGTTCGCCTTTGTGGTTCCTCACTGCCTTATCCTCAGCACTCGTGATCTACTTCTGGATAACCCGAATACCCAGCCGGATACTCTCACTCTCCGCAGTAATATCATGTTCCCTAATCAGCCTCGCCCTCGACAAATACGGCTGCCCAAAACTCTTCTGGAACATCGATACCGCTTTGATGGGCGTGCTGTTCCTTGAGGTCGGACGGACCATAAGAGAGTCAGACCTTACGGGCAGATTCGGGAGGCTCAACACTACAGCCAAAGAATGGGCAATACTCATCACGTTATTCTTGGGAGCCTCAGCAATACACCTGAACTACAGGGACGTTAGCTTCGACAATAACCGTTACGGCAGCTATATATTGATGGTCATCGGGGCAGTGAGCGTGTGTTCTGCCTTGTTCTGCCTGGCTCACGAAACTTCATCACTCAGTCTCGGCTTCCTGCAGTACTTAGGAAGGCACACGTTATTCATCATGAGCTTCGACTATTTCTCGAACAGAGCAGCAAACTTCTTCAAGCCGGACCTCTGGATAATCATCTTAATCTTGAAGTTAGCAGTCATCCTCACAGGGCTATCAATCTGGAACTTTCTCATCAGCAGGATTCACAATGAGAGGGTGAGGACGCTTCTAGAGTTCTAGCGTGGGCTATAATAGTGCAATCTCAACTATTCATGGGAGGCACTAATTTTATGCCAAAGCTAACAGTTATCGGAGCAGGAGTCAGCGGACAAGGCCTCGCACTTCTTGCCAAAAGTCTCGGGGAAAATGTCTTTGTCTCCGAACAGAAAACTATTCCCGAAGAGGTCAAAACCCTTTTCGCTGAGAACAATATAGACTACGAAGAAGGACACTCACACAAAGTTTTTGATGATACCCGCGAAATCTTGATAAGCTCCGGGATTCCTCCTCAGGCAAAAATTCTTCAGGAAGCTCAAGCAAGAGGCCTCAAGCTCACGGGAGAACTCGATTACGTCCTGCCACACATTAGGGCCAAGAGTCTCGTGTGCATCACCGGCAGCAACGGCAAGAGCACAGTAACTTCACTCACCGGCCACATACTTTCACGGGCGGGCCTCAAGGCAGGGACCGGCGGGAATCTCGGTACAGCAAGCGCAAAGTTCACGCAGGAAGACTTTGACGCTGTGGTCCTCGAACTCAGCAGCTTTCAGTTAGCACGGGCCACACAAAATCTCCGTTCCCAAGTCTCAATCATCACTAATCTAGCTCCCGACCACTTGGACTGGCACGGCAATTACGAATCCTACGTTGAGGCAAAATCACGAGTCCTCACTCTCAGGGACCCAAACGGCTGGGGAATTATTCAGGACAGGGACGCGGAGACCCTCAACCCTTCAGGGAAAATTATCACCCTCAGCTGGACACCCGAACCTCAGCACAAATTCTCAGGACATATCTTCATGGGCAGTGATTATGCAGTCCTGACGCTCGGCGGGAAGACTCACAAGCTCTTCAACTACTCTGACACTACATTAATCGGCTCCCACAATCTGGAAAACGTCGCTATGAGCCTCTGTGCTGTGTACTTGCTGGGAGTTGAGGGGGACGCTAAGGCACTCCTTGAGGGGTTCCGCCCATTGCCCCACAGGTGCGAGAACGCCGGGACGGTTGACGGTGTGCTCTACGTCGACGACAGCAAGGGAACCAACGTAGCCGCGAGCATTACGGCAATGACGAGCATACCGGGCCGTAAAGTTATCATTCTCGGGGGTCAGGGCAAAGGTGAGAACTATTCCCCCCTCGCTGAGGCCGTAAAGAGTGAGTGTGATTCTGCTGTGCTTCTTGGAGCTGAGGCGGGAAAAATTCAGGAGGCTCTAGAACGCGCGGGCTTCAGGGAAATTCACCGCGTCTCAACGATGGAGGAGGCCGTGAAACTCTCACAGACTTTGGCAAGGGCCGGAATGGTAGTGCTTCTCTCTCCTGCGTGCACAAGCTGGGACATGTACAAGAGCTACAAGGCTAGGGGTGAAGATTTTTGCCGGGCCGTCAAGAAACTAACGTCTCAGTCATAATCGAGATAGTAATTCCCCTGATTCTGAGCGGGTGCGGGCTAGTGATGATTTCCTCGCTCTCACTCCGAAATAGCATGGCCGGAGGGGACCCGTATCAAGCCCCGTTAAAGCAGTTCCAGTTCATAGGGATCGGCCTAACGATGATGGCTATGTGCATGAATATATCTTGCTCTGCGTTCAGGAGGAACAGCGGGAAACTCTTTGCGTTCTCGTTGCTGCTGCTGGGCCTCACGCTTATTCCCGGAATAGGAGTGAGTCTCAACGGTGCTCGTAGGTGGCTGAACTTGCCCGGCTTCCGGCTCCAGCCGGTAGAATTGGCGTTGTTCGCTGTGCCGGTGTTCATGGCCGACAGACTCGCTGACCCGGCACACCTCAAGACCCGCAAGGACTTCCACACGTTCATCACCCCGACTCTGACGGTGATTGGTCTTGTGGGAGTGCCGTTGCTGCTCCAGCCGAACTTGGGCAGTACGATAATCGTTTCGGCAATATGTATCGTTATGCACATTGAGCGTCGCGGGTGGAAGTACCCTTTGTGGGGGATCGGTGCGGGGGCGGTGGTTGTTGTGATTCTGATTCTGATTGCTCCCTACAGGATGAGCAGATTGACGGCGTTTTGGGACCCGTGGTCTGACCCTACAGGGAAGGGTTTCCAGATAATACAGGGGCTGGTTGCGTTTGCGAACGGGAGCGTTACGGGTGTAGGGATTGGCCGGGGTCTTCAGGAGGAACGCTATTTGCCTTACGCTGACTCGGACTATATTTTTCCGGCAATCGGTGAGGAGTTCGGGTTAGTTGGGACGATGTCGCTAGTGATTCTTTACGCACTGTGGACGTGGAGAGTGTACTATATCTATCGTGATGCTAAGGACCCGTTCTTGAAGTCGTTAGCTTTGGGGCTGACAGCGTCGGTGATTTTCCCGATGTTCGTGAACGTTGCGGGGGTAACTAAGTTGATGCCTCTGACTGGGATTCCTATGCCGTTTATCAGTGCCGGGGGAAGTTCGATGATATTCATGTGGGCAAAAGTGGGGTTATTAATGCGTGTGAAGATGGAGAGTGCGGCAATGAGGACAGCGAAGCCCCCCAAGCCAGCAAAACCAGTGAAGGCAGTGAAGAAAGAGGTCAATAAATGAGCAGAGTACTAATAGCTTCAGGAGGCACGGGAGGACACATCTTCCCGGCAATAGTTTTCGGCAGAAGTCTTCAGGACAAGGGCGACGTTGTTCAATGGCTCTGCGGCTCCCGAGAACTCGAGCGCACTATCTACAACTCCTCAGGAATTGAGCCGGTGATCCTCCCCCTCTCAGGCTCCCCTATGGGCACTAAGTCAATCACCAAAATTCTTGCCCGAACCGCTGACTTGTTCAGGTCATTACGCCAGACTTTCCGGCTGGTCAAGGACTTCAACCCCGACGAAATATATCTCTTCGGTGGGTATATCTCCTTCGCGCCTCTTGTTGCTGCCAAGCTCAAGGGCATTCCCGTAACCCTCCACGAACAGAACACCATAGCCGGACGTGTTGCGCGCACAGCCTCGAAACTGGGAGCGAGAATCCTTACTGGCTGGCCGGTGTGTGCGGGTATCAAGGACTTCACGTATTTCGGTGTACCTGTGCGGGAACCCGTGAGGCTACCACGTGATGAAGCCTTGAGGACTCTCGGCCTGAACCTCCCACAAGAATCCCGTGTTGTCGGTGTTGCCGGAGGGTCATTAGGGAGCGGACCATTGAGCGACTTGCTCAGGAGGGCGGCGGAACTTTGCGGGGGGTGCGAGTTCGTGTTCTTGTCGTCAAAGTCCAGACACGACGAGAAAAACGCTCACTTCATCCCCTCCCAGTGGGACATGAACCCGTTCTACTCAGTGTGCGATATTCTCGTGTGCAGGGCGGGAGGCTCAACCCTCGCGGAAGCCCTCAAGTGGGGAATGCCCACAATCACTATTCCTTGGCCGGGAGCTATGGACAACCACCAGCAGAGCAACGCAGAAGAATTTGTGAAGTTGGCCAAGAACTCCCACATCTTCAGCGAGAAAGACAGCCCCGAAAAATTAGCCGAAATAATATATAATCTTACCAGCAAATCTTAATCAGGAGGTAAATTTTATGTTCAACATCTTCAAGAGCATCGTGAAGAAATTCCTGCACATGCCGCTTTTCCGCCCAGTCATGTACCGCTTGCTGGATATGACTAATCGTGTATGGGTAAAACTACGGACGGGGGGGGGGCATGCAAAGAATTGACGCTGTAGAGATTGAGACGGTCAACCGCTGCAACGGAAAATGTCCCTTCTGTCCTGTGAATGCTACCCAGCCTCAGAGAAAATATGCCAAAATGTCTGAGGAACTCTTCAGGAAAATTATTGATGAGCTCGCGGAAATGAACTACTCCAGAGGCATCTCCATATACTCAAACAATGAACCCTTCCTCGATGAACGAATTATCGACTTCCACAAGTACGCCAACGAAAAATTACCACGCGCAGTCTTCTGGCTCTTCACTAACGGCACCCTCTTAACCCTCGAGAAATTCCTTGCCATAATGCCCTATCTTGACCAGCTCGTCATCGACAACTACAACGACGACTTCAAGATTAACACCCCTGAACTTCAGAAGGTCTATGACTACATTCAGGAGCATAAGGAATTGAGGAAGCGCGTAAAGTTCTGGTTCAGGCCGGAAAATGCAGTGCTCTACTCACGCGGAGGCCAAGCCCCGAACAAGCAGGGCGTGAAGAATATCGCCGTCAACGTCCTCTGCACTCAGCCCTTCAGGCAATTAATCATCAGGCCAACGGGGGAAATCAGCCTTTGCTGCAATGACGCTCTCGGCAAGTACACTCTCGGGAACCTCAGTACTCAGACTATCCGTGAAGTCTGGAACTCCCCCGAACACCAAGCTATCCGTGCTGAGATGCTCAAGAACGGCCGCAAGAATCTTATGCTCTGCTCCGAGTGCGATTCCCTGTTCGGCCCCGAACTCTGGGCTTCACGTCAAAGACCTTAGCATTCCCGGGCTGTTCTTCTGGGAGGCTCTGCGGTATGGTACAATACGGCAAAATCCTTCAGGAGGTATCTGTTAATTATGTTCAGCTTTCGTACTCTCAAAGAGTCTGTAAAGAAGGTCTGCCCGGATTTTCTCGTCCCGTTCTTTCACGCTCTCTTGTGGCCCGGACGTGCCTTGAGGAAGATTAAGGCCGTAAATTATGCAATCGTCAGGAGGCGTAACAAAAAATGGGCCGAATTACGCACGGGGGGGGGGGGTAAATTACGTATTGACTTGATAGAACTAGAGACCGTAAACCGCTGCAATGGGATATGCCCCTTCTGCCCGGTCAATGTGAATCAGCCTCAGAGAAAATATGCCAAGATGTCAGAAGAATTGTTCCGCAAGATTATTGACGACCTCGCAGGCATGGATTATTCAGGCAGATTAGCCCTCTACTCAAACAATGAACCCTTCCTCGACGAACGAATCATAGACTTTCACCGCTACGCAAACAGCAAACTTCCCAACGCTTTCTTCGGCCTGTACACCAACGGCACTCTCTTGACTCTGGAGAAATTTATTGAGATTATCCCGTATCTTGATGACCTCGTGATTGACAACTACAACGACAACAAGGAAATCAACACCCCAGAACTCAGGAAGATATATGACTACCTCCAGCAGCACAAGGAACTTAATGAACGCGTACATTTCTGGTTCAGGCTTCAGAATGAGGTGCTCTTCACCAGAGGCGGACGGGCCCCCAACAAGGCAGAAAGCGACTCAAGAACTGTTGACATAGTGTGCAGCCTCCCCTTCCAGCAGATGGTCATCCGTCCAACAGGAGAAATCAGCCTTTGCTGTAATGATGCTTTGGGCGAATACACTCTAGGGGACCTCAAGACGCAGAGCATTCTTGAAGTCTGGGAAAGCAGCAAGTACCAAGCCATCCGCAGGGAAATGCTGGCCAATGCGAGGAAAAATCTTCCCATGTGCAAAAACTGCGACAGAGATTACGAGTATCATATCCCGCAGAAAAAACGCCGCTAATAATCTAAACATGTGGTATCCTATCAATCACCCCAAACATTAAGAGGTGATTACGATTCCACAGTGTTTAGTAATTGCAGATGACCTGACAGGAGGCAACGCTACAGGAGTCCTGCTCGCAAAGACCGGCTACAAGGCTCACTCTGTCCTGAGCTACGAACACAGCAGAGACAACCCCAACTTCACTGAGTGCGACTGCCTCATCATCACGACGGACTCACGCGGCCTCACACAGAAGGAAGCATATTCCCGAGTCAAACACGCCTCCCGTGTCTTCAGCGGCGATGACGTTAAGCTGTACTCCAACCGGATAGACTCGACACTGCGAGGCAACGTAGGCACGGAGACTGACGCAATGTTGGACTCTCTCGGCGAAGACTATATTGCTGTCTGCGCTCCGTGCTTCCCCTCGTCTGGCCGGACTCTCGTGGGCGGCTACCTCCTAGTTGACGGCCTCCCGTTGCACAAGACAAACATAGCCATTGACCCAAAGACCCCCGTGAAAACTTCGGACATCGCGGAAATCTTCCAGTCCCAGAGCAAGTACAAAGTCTCATCCCTCTACCTGTCCGACCTCATGAACGGAAAACACGCACTGGCCTCAAAGATTAATTCACTCGCAGGGCAGGGCAGCAGGATAATCATCATCGACTGCGTTACTAATGAGGACCTCAACCTGATAGCCGACGCAGTAATCACCAGCGGACGCAAGATTATCGCCGTTGACCCGGGAGCTTTCACCTCGACCTTAGCGCGGAAACTCATCACACCTCAGAGCAAGAAGGAACGCAGAAAAATTCTCGCCGTCGTCGGGAGCGTCAACCCTAACACACGAGCACAAATGGAGAAATTATGGTTGGCTCAGAGGCCGATTGCTAACGTTTTCGTTGAGAGCAAGAAGCTCCTAGTGAGTGAGGAAGCAAGAGAGCAGGAGATTTCACGAGTTACGTCCGAGATTCTCGAGCTGGCAAAGACTAATACCGTACTGACGATCACCGGGGACGGGATTTACCCAGAGAAGCGCATAGACTTCAAGCAGTATTCAGGACACATTGAGATTCTCACCGGCAGAATCAACGCCTCACTTGCGGAAATGGCACTAAGAATCCTCACAGCTGAACCAGCATTCAGGGGACTCTACGCGAGCGGTGGGGACGTTACTCAAGCTGTGTGCGCAAAGTTCCGGGCTTCGGGTCTGGACCTGCGGGACGAAGTTTTACCCTTAGCGGCTTACGGTCTGTTCTCTGGAGGAGAGTTTGACGGGCTACACGTGGTTACCAAAGGCGGCAGTCAGGGAAATTCTGACGCTATCAACCTCTGCATCAACTACCTGAAGTCCAAATTATTCATATAGGGAGGTATCTTAATGACCAAACCATTAATCGCTGTACCAATCGGAGACCCCGCGGGCGTTGGGCCGGAAATCGTCGTAAAGGCTCTCTCGTCCGACGTGGTCAAGTCCTGCGCTAACTGCATAATCATCGGCGACAAGGGCATTATCGACAAGGCAATAGCCCTCACCGCCTCACCCCTGAAAGTTCATGTGTGCTCTGACGTTGATAGCGCAGACTTCTCTGACGGAGTGCTCAACCTCATTGACCTTCACAATATCGACTTGGCCTCGTTCAAGTACGGAGTCGTTCAGGCAATGTGCGGACAGGCTGCGTTCGACTACATCAAGTGCAGTATTGAGCTGGCAATGTCCGGCAAGGCTGACGCTGTGGCAACAACCCCAATCAACAAGGAAGCACTTCACGCCGCTAACGTCCCGTTCATCGGACACACTGAGATTTTCGGGGCACTCACCAACACTCCCGACCCGTTGACGATGTTCGAGACTAACGGATTAAGAGTGTTTTTCCTGACGCGCCATCTCTCACTCCTCCAGGCAATCACCCAAATCAACAAGGCAAAGATTATTTCCTGCGTCAAAGAATGCATGGAAGCCTTGAAGCGTCTCGGTGTCTCCGGCGGAACTATGGCTATAGCCGGCCTCAACCCTCATTCAGGGGAACACGGGCTCTTCGGCTGGGAGGAAGTCAACGAAATTACTCCGGCAGTAGAAGAACTCAAGGCTCAGGGCTACAACGTTGCGGGGCCGATTGGTGCGGATTCAGTGTTCCATCAGGCAGCTATAGGCAGGTACAACAGCGTATTATCCCTCTATCACGATCAGGGCCACATTGCCACGAAGACTCTGGACTTCGAGCGCACAATCTCTATCACTAACGGTATGCCTATCCTGAGAACCAGCGTTGATCACGGTACGGCGTTCGACATTGCGGGGAAAAATATCGTCAGTGAAGTCAGCATGGTCGAGGCAATCCGGCTCGCGGCCAAGTATGCACCGTTCTTCACCAAACACTAAGAAAGGAGAAATCTTCTCATGGAATACGTAGTCAACGGCAACCAAATGCTAATAGGCCTCCTCGTAGGAATAATTATCCTAATAGGCCTCGTTCTGTTCACGAAAGTTCAGGCGTTCCTAGCACTGATTCTAGCTACTGTAATCGTCGGAGCAATCGGAGGAATGCCCCTGCTCAACACTGCATACATCGGAGCTGACGGCCTCGCCCACAACGGAAGCATAATCTCGTCAATCTCCAACGGTTTCGGCGGGACTCTCGGCAGCATCGGAATAATAATCGGCTTCGGAGTAATGATGGGTCAATTGTTCGAGGCGACCGGCGCGGCTAAGAGAATGGCTCATACTTTCCTGAAACTGTTTGGGCGCGGACGTGAGGAGGAAGCATTAGCCTTCACTGGGTTCTTGGTGTCGATACCGATATTCTGCGACTCTGGGTTCGTGGTTCTTGCTCCAATAGCCAAGGCACTTTCACGAGTAACCAAGAAATCATTAATCGCTCTGGGCGTGGCTCTGGCTGCCGGACTGGTAATCACTCACTCATTGGTCCCTCCGACTCCCGGGCCTCTGGGCGTGTGCGGAATTTTCGGAGTTGACGTGGGACTCTATATCCTCCTGAGCATAGTACTTGCTATCCCGATGGCGATTGGCTGTATCATGTATGCCCGCATGTCTCTGGCCAAGAAGTATTACTGGCTCCTTAACGATAAGGATGAAGTAGTGAAGAGCGAGTACCAGAAGCCCGACTATGACGCAGCGTTCAATATGGACATGACGGGAGTACCCGGAGCACTTGAGTCTTTCATGCCGCTGATTCTCCCGATAATACTAATCCTCATCAACACTGTAGCCAGTGCCCTCAAGATGACGGGCGGAGCAATGCAGCCAATAATATTCTTGGGACAGCCGATTATTGCTGTAGGTCTGGGACTTCTCGTGGCGATATTCACTCTTGCCAGGACCCTCACGCGTGAAGAGGCCCTGATGGAGATGGAAAAGGGCATGGCCAGCGCGGGAATAATCCTGCTGGTAACCGGCGGGGGCGGAGCACTCGGAAGGATAATTCAGGACTCCGGGCTCGGTACGTACATGGCGAAATACCTGCTTGATACCTCGATTCCTCTGGTGATTCTGCCTCTGGTAATCTCGACGGCTATGCGGTTCGTTCAGGGTTCGGGAACTGTTGCGATGGTTACGGCCGCGAGCATTACCGCACCAATCCTGAACAATGCGGGCGTTAATCCGTTGCTGGGAGTAGTTGCGTGCTGCGTAGGTTCGCTGTTCTTCGGGTACTTCAACGATTCTTACTTCTGGGTAGTGAACAGGACACTTGGAGTCAGTGAGGCAAAGGACCAGATTCGCGTGTGGTCATTCACTTCGACGATAGCGTGGGCAGT
>JAFPZI010000045.1 GCA_017417365.1 Synergistaceae bacterium | reverse complement strand
TATTACGGCTCACCCTAAACCCTTATGCGATGTCCCTGCGCTTAGGCTAGGCTCAACTCCCAGAGACGGCGGCAATCTGATTCTGACCGACGACGAGAAAACCGAACTGTTACGCACGGACCCTCAAGCGGAGAAATTCATACGTCCCTACATGATGGGCCGGGAGTTCATCAATAACATATCTCGCTGGGGTTTATGGATGGTTGGTGCAGAGCCTGCTGACATTCGGAAGTGCCCGAGAGTCCTCGAGAGAATAGAACGTGTTCGATTATTCCGCCAGAAGAGCACGAGAGCAACGACAAGAGAGCAGGCAAATACCCCCGCGCTGTTCAGTGAGATTCGGGCGAGCAAGACGGACTATCTAGCTGTCCCTCAAGTATCATCCGAGAGACGGAGATATATCCCTATAGGCTGGCTTTCTGCTGACGTTATCGCGGGGAATAATCTATACATATCCGAGAATGCAACCCTCTACCAGTTCGGGATTCTGAACTCCTCAGTACACATGGCTTGGGTACGGAAAATCAGCGGACGGCTCGAGATAAGCTACAGGTACTCTAACACTCTGGACTACAACGCATTTCCTTGGCCGATTCTCCCGCCTCCCCCAGTGAAGCCCGGGGAAAACCCAAAGGTTCACCCCAGCGTCAAGGAGATCGAGTCCACAGCTCAAGGAATCCTCAACGCCCGCGCACTCTACCCGAAAAGCTCACTCGCAGACCTCTACGACGAACGCACAATGCCTCCCGAACTCCGCAAGGCCCACAGAGCTAACGACGACGCAGTCATGAGGGCATACGGTTTCACGAGGCACTACGAGGACGAGACTTTTCACGACGAGGACATAGTGATTAACTTGATGTACATGTATCAGGACTTGACCGGCTGTGAGGAGTTCAAAGGCTCATACCCTAACCGAGAATTGTGGCTGAGCTATTACCCAGAGGACGACGACGAGGAATATTAACGCGCACAAAAAATCCCCCGTAAGGATTTTACCTCGCGGGGGACTCACTAAATCCCAAACTCTAATACATTCCGTCCATGCCGCCCATACCGCCGGGCATTGCTGGAGCTGCTTCCTTCTTCTCGGGCTTGTCGGCAACGATCCCTTCAGTTGTGAGGACCATAGCCGCGATTGAGCCAGCGTTCTGGAGTGCTGAACGAGTAACCTTCACGGGGTCGATTATGCCGGCTGCTACCATGTCGGTGTACTCGCCAGTTGCTGCGTTGAGGCCGTGCCCAATCTTCTCGCCCCTGACCCTCTCGACTACTACGTCGCCCTGATAGCCTGCGTTCTCAGCGATGAGGTAGAGGGGAGCTTTGAGAGCGTCAAGAACTATCCTTGCGCCTGTGCGAACGTCTCCGGAGAGCTTCTCTACGAAGGGTTCAAGAGCCGCCGCGCAGTTGAGAGCTGCCACACCGCCGCCAGCCACTATGCCTTCTTCGACTGCTGCACGGGTTGCGTTGAGTGCGTCCTCTATGCGGTGCTTAAGTTCCTTCTGTTCGGTCTCTGTTGCGGAACCGACCTGAATCACTGCCACGCCTCCGACGAGTTTAGCGAGTCTCTCGTGAAGTTTCTCCTTGTCGTAATCGGAAGTGGAGTCCTCGATTTCCTTGCGGATCTGCTTTGCACGTGCGCGGATCTCTTCGGGGTTGCCTGCACCCTGAGTGATGGTTGTATCTTCCTTAGTGATCTTGACCTTCTTGGCGCGTCCCAACATGGATAGTTCGGTGTTCTCGAACTTCATGCCGGTCTCCTCGCTCACAACGACTCCGCCGGTTACTATGGCGATGTCCTGAAGCATTGCCTTTCTCCTGTCGCCGAAGCCGGGGGCCTTGACCGCAGCAACCTGCATGACTCCGCGTAACTTGTTGACGACCAGTGTAGCAAGTGCCTCGCCTTCTACGTCCTCAGCGATAATCACTAAGGGTTTGCCGGTCTGTACGACTTTTTCGAGAATGGGCAGAAGGTCCTTGATGTTGCTGATCTTGCTGTCGTGAATGAGGATGTATGCGTCGTCAAAGCTGGCTTCCATTCTGTCGCTGTCGGTTACCATGTAGGGGCTGATATATCCCTTGTCGAACTGGAGGCCCTCGACCATCTCGAGTGTTGTGCCGACTGTCTGGCTGTCCTCAATGGTGATGACTCCGTCCTCGCCTACTTTGGCCATAGCTTCGGAGATCAATTCACCTACTGCTGAGTTGTTGGCGGAGATTGATGCAACCTGAGCAATTTTCTCCTTGTCCTTGACGGGTGTGCTCTGCTTCTTGAGCTCTTCGACCACGAAGTCAATAGCCTTCTCGATGCCCTGACGCATAAGCATTCCGTTTGCACCTGCTGCAACGTTTTTCATGCCCTCGCGGATGATTGCGCGGGAGAAAATCGTTGCTGTGGTGGTTCCGTCGCCGGCTATGTCGTTGGTCTTGCTGGCTACT
>JAFPZI010000044.1 GCA_017417365.1 Synergistaceae bacterium | reverse complement strand
TAGTTCTCGGGACTGCCGGCCACATTGATCACGGCAAGACCTCCCTAATCAACGCATTAACCGGCATAAACTGCGACCGCCTCATCGAGGAACGCAAGCGGGGAATCACAATCGAGCTGGGATTTGCTCCCCTGACGCTGAATGATGGACGAGTGGTGAGCGTTATTGATGTACCCGGCCACGAGAAATTCATTCGCCAGATGGTCGCTGGAGCGTCGGGAATCGATGCCGCACTACTCGTTGTCGCCGCAGATGAGTCCGTAATGCCCCAGACCCGCGAACACCTCGCAATCATGGAGCTTCTCGGGGTCCACGACGGGCTTGTGGCACTCACCAAGATTGACCGTGTACAGGATGAGGCCGGAATGGTTGAGCTTGTCGTTGAGGACGTTCGTGAGTTCACTCGAGGGACGTTCCTTGAGGGCAAAGCTATTGTGCCGGTGTCCAGCGTTACTGGTGAGGGGCTTGACGCATTGCGTGAGGAGATTGTGAGGCTCGTCGACAGGGTCAGGCCGCGTTCACGAAGCGGGGCGTTCTTTCTGCCGGTTGATAGGGCGTTCACGATTTCGGGTTTCGGTACGGTAATCACAGGCACAGCCTATCACGGTACGGCCAAGACCGGCGACAGAATCGAAGTGCTTCCGTCGGGACGTGAGGGCAGGGTGAGAACTCTTCAGGTTCACGGCAAGAGTGTAGACGCGGCTTTTGCTGGGCAGAGGGTGGCTGCGAATTTGGCTGGGATTGACATTGACGAGATAGCCCGCGGGGATGTCGTGTGCATGAAGGGTGTATTCAGGTCCACGAAATGTCTCGAGGCCGTAATCAAGCTGCTTCCCGAAGTCCGCGAACCCCTCAGGCACTGGCAGAGAGTCCACGTCTGCACAGGAACTTCTGAAGTTCTCGCGAGAGTCTCGCTGTTGACCTCGAAGCAGATTGGGCCAGGAGAGGAGAGCCCCGCTCAGTTAGTCCTTGAGGAGCCGATAGTCTGCACGTTCGGCCAGAGGTTCATTCTGAGGTTCTACAGTCCGTTAATCACCATAGGAGGAGGAAAAGTAATCTACCCATACTCCTACAAGCCTCGCGGAGCCTCATCACGGGCCAAAGTTCTCGACAGAATCACTCACCTAATGCAGGCCAAGACACCCGAAGCACGGTTTGACTACCTCATTCACGAGGCCGGAAGCATTGAGAAATCTGAAGCCCCGATGCTGATTCAGGACACCCCAGAGAACATCACGGCCATAACCCAGAAATTAATCACTCAGGGCAAAATCATCGAGGCAGGAAATTCTTACTTGTCGGCTGCGTATTGTGATGAGTTATTGCGTTCCCTCAAGGAGTCCGCAGTTCAGTACCAGAAAGATTACCCGTCTGAGTCCGGCATTCCAGCGGAGACCCTCAAGGCCTCGCGTTCACTGATAGATATTGCTGTGAGCCGGGGCGTGTTGGTCATGGAGGGCGGGAAGCTCCGAACTCCCGACTTTGTCCCGCAGAATGATGAAGCCTTCCGCAAAAATGTTGAGGCAGTGAAGGCTTTGTGCTTGTCGCGTAAGTGGCAGTTGATGACCCTCGACGAACTCAAGAAGGACTCCGGCATGAAGGATAACGTTTTCGCAAAAGTCGTTCAGGCAATGAGGAACGCCGGAGACTTGGCCCTAATCCCCGAAGGCTACGTGTTAATCTCCGAGCTTGAGGCGGAAATGAGGAGCACTCTTCGCGGTCTCGGCAGTCAGGTAACTCTTGCGCAAGTCCGGGACGCAACGGGGAGCACACGTAAATTCATATTGCCCATACTGGAATATTTCGACAGCAAGGGCTACACGAGAAGGGCGGGTGATTTCCGTGCAGTGCTGTAGTCTTCCCGAGCAGACGGAGAAGAAGCGTCTCACCGAGTTATCGCACACGAGCGGGTGAGCAGCCAAGATAGGTCCGGCGGACTTACAGGAAGTGCTATCAGGTATCCCCAAAGAGTACGGTGAACGTGTTCTAGCCTCGTGGAACGGCAACGAGGACGCGGCAGTCTTTGAGCTTGACCGTGAGCGTTTGGGCGTTCTCACTGTGGACTTCATCACTCCCGTAGTCGATGACCCGTACACTTGGGGTCAGGTTGCGGCGGCTAATTCCCTCAGTGATGTTTTCGCGATGGGAGGCCGGCCTGTTGTCGCTCTGAACGTCGTATGCTTCCCGACAAAGTATCTTGCTCTCGACGTGTTGAAGGCTATTCTCTCGGGAGGCTTTGAGCGCGTGAGGAGTGCAGGAGCTTTTCTTGTTGGGGGCCACAGCGTACAGGATGACGAACCCAAATACGGACTGGTTGTGTATGGCGAGGTAATGAAGTCGGATTTGTGGAGGACTACTGGTGCTAGGGCAGGCGACAAACTCATACTGACTAAGCCGGTCGGGACGGGAATAGCGATAACCGCGATAAAGGCCGGAATGATTGAGGACGAAGCCACCCTCACTGAGGCAACCGAGAGCATGAGGGCCCTGAACAATATAGCCCTGCCTCCCGAACTCCACGCCCAAGTCCACGCGGCTACGGACGTTACCGGCTTCGGTCTTGCGGGACATGTTCTCGACATGCTCGGGGGTTCTGTGGACTGCGTAATCTCTCCGGCAAATGTCCCGTCAATCGCTGGGGTTAAGGACTTAGCCGACATGGGGTTAGTGCCTGAAGGTGCCTACAGGAATCAGGCGGCCTATGAAGGTTTCGTTGAGGGCTCGGGAAATTTTGCGAGGAGTGATATTGACATGCTCTACGACGCACAGACTTCGGGAGGGTTGTTGCTCGCTGTGAGTGAGAATTACTCTGAGGCTGTGTTGAGTCATGTTAGGCGTAAAGGTTTTGGGCGCGCTGAAGTTATCGGCACGTTCAAGGAAGGGATGGGCAGAATTTTGCTCAGTTAAGGAGGCTATACCATGAAGAAGTTTTTAGCTGTGCTAGTTGTGTTGTTGTCGGTGAATGCTGCTTTTGCCGTGAGTGATGAACTCTTCCAGACAGCCCTGCTACAGTCGCTGATGCAGGGTGAGTATGACGGAGTTATCACGGTTAAGGAACTCAAGACTTACGGTGATACGGGAATTGGGACTTTCCAGAGCGTGAACGGAGAATTAATCATGCTCAACGGGACGGTCTACCGAGCTCTGTGGGATGGCAGCGTTGAGGTAGCTTCTGACGACGACACCGTGCCGTTCACAAACGTTACGTTCTTTGACGCAGACGTGAAGAAGGAGGGCATCACTGCCGGAGACATTGAGGCCCTGAAGGCAATTATGACCGAAGCCGCCCGTGAACATGGCCGCAACCAGTTCTACATGGCCAAAGTCAGCGGAGTTGTGCCGTATATTCTCGTCCGCAGTGAACTCGCACAGCATGAGCCGTACAAGCCCCTCAATGACGCACTCAAGACCGACCAG
>JAFPZI010000043.1 GCA_017417365.1 Synergistaceae bacterium | reverse complement strand
CAGCTCATCATAGGCACCGGCACAGTCAACAAGGTGTATGCGGAGTTCCTGAGCGTTACGGGAATGACTGAGGCAACGATGGACGACGTTAAGGCAGCAGCAGCAGCAGGACAGCCTATCTGGAAGAGGATACTCAAGGCTATTGGCGACGTGTTCGTCCCGATTCTGCCGGCAATCGTGGCTTCGGGTCTCATGATGGGATTCGTTGAGGCTATGGGTAAAGTTTATCCGCAGTTCGCTTCAACCTCATGGTACGACTTCTTGGATATGGTCGCTAACACCGCATTTGCCTACTTGCCGGTCATCGTGGCAATCTCTGCGGCCAGAGTCTTCGGCGGAAATACCTTCTTGGGCGCGGTCATCGGTCTTGCCATGATTCACGCTAACCTTGTCAACGCTTGGGTAGTCGGTACCCTCGAGACAATCCCCGCGTGGAACTTCGACATCTTCGGGTTCATCATCAACGTTCAGAAGGTCGGCTATCAGGGACACGTAATCCCAGTAATTATCGCAGTCTGGTTAATGTGCGGGATTGAGAAGTGGCTACACAAGCACACACCCGAGATGATTGACCTGTTCGTCGTCCCGTTCACTACAGTGCTGCTCACAACGTTCATCACCTTCACGGTAATCGGGCCTATCTTCTCACAGCTCGAAACTTGGGTGCTCGAGGGCGCGAAGATCCTCGTGAAGAACCCGTTAGGCTCTGCGGTAATGGGAGCTATCTACCCGTGGACGGTCGTCATGGGACTTCACCACATGTACAACGTCATTGAGGCCGGAATGCTCGCGGTTGAGGGCGGCTTGAACACGTGGATGCCCATTGCTTCGGCGGCAAACTTTGCGCAGTTCGGGGCATGCTTGGCAATCGGTATCAAGGCTCGCCAGAACAGAACAAAGGTTGTAGCTATTCCTTCATCGCTTTCTGCGGCACTCGGAATCACTGAGCCCGCTATCTTCGGAATTAACCTCCGCTTCTTCAAGCCCATCATTGCGGGAATGATCGGCGGAACAGTCGGAGCGTTCTACGGAGCGTTCACGGGCATCGGTGCAAAGGCTTACGGAGTTACTGGAATTCCCGGCTACCTCACGATTGCTCAGCCCGTACAGTACACGATACTTCTCGCGATTTCTGGAGGCATAGCGTTTGTTCTTGCGTGGATTATGTGGCACGAGGACGAGCCGGAAGCTGAGGCTGCCCCAGCTCCTGCGGCCAATGAGCCTGAGACGGTCGTTGAGTTCGGTACGGTAATCAGCTCATCGGGCGGAGAGATTGCCCAGTGCACCGCCGGTAAGGTCATCCCCTACACAGAGATTCCTGACCCGACGTTTGCTGCCGGGACGCTTGGCCAGGGCGTGGGAATCGTTCCTGAGGACGAGTACGTGTATGCTCCGATTGACGGCGAGATTAGCTCAGTTGCCGAGAGCAAGCACGCTATAGGCATCAGCGGAGAAAACGACATGGAGATTCTGATTCACGTCGGGGTCGACACTGTGGAGATGAAGGGCGACGGCTTTGTGGACTACGTGAAGGAAGGCGACAAGGTCAAGAAGGGCCAGAAGTTGATGAAGTTCGACCGCGCGAAGATCAAGGCGGCCAACCACCCCGATACAGTAGTGCTGCTCCTCACCAACAGCGAAGACTACGAGGGCGTGAAGTTCGGAGAGAACATCTAGTTATCCTGAGGAAATCACGAGGCCTCCTGCAGAAATGCGGGGGGTCTATTTTTGTGTGGTTTGTGTGGGGGCTGGAAAAAGGGCAAGAAAAAAAGCGATATGTGCTATAATTAAATTGACAACAGATTTAACCTTAGCACATGGCAGAGGGGATTCCCTTTTGCCTTCTTCGCTTTATGTTGCTCATTATACCATAAGGCTATCAAGGTTTGTCATGCGTATTATTGATTTTTGCCTGCGTAACCTCAAAATTTACTCTCAGGAGGTATTCTTATGAAGAAATATCTTGTGTTGGCATTACTGGTTTTGCTTCTGGGTGTTCTCTGCGATGTTTCTTTTGCTCTTAAGCAGTGTCAGACGTGTTTCGGAACAGGAAAGTGTTCATTTTGTGGAGGTGATGGGAAAATCTACGCACCCGGCGGGTACACAAACTGTTATGTGTGTCATGGTAGTGGAAGATGTGGTGTATGTGGCGGCAGGGGATATATCGATGATGGAGGCGACGAAAATCCCAGCAGTGAAAATCCCGGCGGTGAACTCACATCTACAATAGCCATAGTTAAGGAAACTAGCCATTATGACGTTCTTAATGTAGGGCAAGAATATCCTCGTGTCGTTACTATAATGGATTTTGTAGAAAGACTAGCAAGTGTTAAAGGCGGCTCTTCTCCCTACACATGGTCAGTTGTTGAAGGAAATTTGCCTAAAGGGTTAAGTTTCTTCTGCCAAGACTCGAATTCTACCTCAGACATTAATGATAACAATATAGGTCAGAATTTCGTACTCAAGGGTATACCAGTTCGCTCAGGTACATACAATTTTACTCTGCAAGTTACAGATGCTAACGGTAAATCAGCAACAAGAGATTTTTCCATCACCGTAGAGGGCGAAGATATTGATACTACACCAGACCCAGAGCCGGAACCTGCCCCAACAGCAACAATCACTATAACGACGAATGAAACACTCTCCAAAGGAACGGCCGGGACAACCTACACCGAGACATTGACGGCAGAAGTCTCAAACAGCAATTCACAAATAGTCTGGTCATCGTCTAACCTGCCTTCATGGCTCACACTGAACTCATTAACAGGAACTTTGACGGGTAATCCCTCAGCGTCAGGGACATACACCTTCACGGTGAAGGCAACAGCTGGAACGATTGAGACCTCTAAGGAGTTCACAATAACTATTCAGCCTGCACCGACAACAACAATCACAATCACGAAGTCATCCCTAGCGTCGGGCACAGTAGGAGCAGCCTACAGCGACATTCTCACAGCAGACTTATCGGGCGTAACTTGGTCAGTGTCTGAAGGGTCGCTTCCTGCGGGCCTCACACTCAATGCGTCAACAGGAACAATCACGGGAACTCCCACAAAGGCAGGAACATTCACCTTCACCGTCAAGGCAGCTAGCGGGACAAGTTCGGCAGCACGACAGCTCAGAATAGTTATTAACAATGCAGCTGCTCCTGACCATGACTCATCATTAATAACTATAGCTACGAATAATCTTGAGGACGGGACAGTAAGAAGCTCATACAGCAATAATATTTATCTGAGCTCAGATGTAAAAGAAACAGAAGTATGGAGCTGGAAGATTTCAGCAGGTTCTCTGCCTCCTGGCTTGACGCTGAGGAATTTTGAGAACATTGATATTAATGGGCTTGTACTGAGAAATCAGCTTTTGTGGATAAGTTTAAGCAGGACTGGCAGAATTTCCGGCACTCCCACTACCGCCGGCACTTACACTTTCACTGTTACTGCCTCTCAAGGTACGGAAAAGGCCTCCAAGCAATATACAATAACGATTCATCCTGAGGATGATTCCGTAACCCCTGCTCCAGCTGAGGCAGTGTCAATCACTAAATTATCATTGCCATCAGGGACAGCAGGAACAAATTACAATGATGCATTCACCGCAAACGTATCGGGTGTAACTTGGTCAGTCAGTTCCGGGTCCCTTCCAGCAGGCCTCAGTCTTAACTCCGCGACGGGAGCAATCTCCGGCACTCCCACAACAGCGGGAACGTATACATTTATCATCAAGGCCGCAAAGGGTACAGCATCGGACACGAGAGAATACACTATGACGGTCTTATCTGCTGAACCCGTCCCTTCAGTGCCGGACAATACAGACACTTCACCAACTCCTGAGCCCGAATCGGACACTTCTTCACCGTCCACACCAGACAACACAGAAGAAGTTTCGAGCAGCGGAGGAGGCGGAGGAGGCTGTGATTCCGGCTTCGGCCTTCTAGGCTTGGCATTACTCGCAGCAATCTTAACGCGTAAATCAGACTAATCACTGACAAAATTAATCCCCTTGCCGTAAAACAGCAGGGGGATTCTTTCTACAATATTATCTGCCAATCAGCACCCAATCAGACTCACTCATCGCCTCAACTTTCACGTAACGCGCAATAATGTAGCCTTCAACCTCCTCGTATACTCCGCCCCTCTTAACGTAGCGCACCCTGTACCACTTGTCCCCGACGCTGTTGACCTCCGGCGGGTCCTCAACGATTATTCTTGTGTCCTCACCGTTGGTCTTCCGGTCCAGCTTGAAGAGTGATTCCCCCTTCATTGTCGGGTCGCTCCTCACGTTCACCCTGTTGCTCGTAACTGATGCCGCAGTGAGCCCCGTTCTCGGCAGCCTCTGAGGCTCTGCGGGAGGTTCGGCAGTGTCGTCGTCGGGTTCCCTGTCCGTGATGTAGCGCGACTGCACCCAACCCTTACTCGCTCCGTAATTCACGAAGTACCAATCTCCTAATGTCCCGCTGGTGTACTCGGCTTCGGCAATCAGCTTTGAGCCGTCAGGAAGGAGCATTACTTGTGCTGACCCTGCGTCGGGAAGGGAATACATTACCGCTCCGTTACCCTTGATGGCCTTGAAGGTTAATCCGTAGCTCCTGATTATGTATATGTCTCCGGCCTTGAGGATTCGTTCGGGGAGATTCTCCTTGCTCGCAAAGTCTTGGGCCAGCTCGTCGAACTCATCACTCACTGGGTCATTGATTTCGTCGTCGGGAAGGGGCTCGGGTTCGGGTTCGGGTGCTTGGACCTGCTGAGGCTCGGGTGTGGGAACTGTTTCGGGCTGTCGGGACCTCATGAACCAGAAGGCACCTCCGGCTATCACAGCAAGAATTAGGCATATCACCCCAACCTTAAGCATGACGTTTTTCTGGGGCTGTTCTGATTCTGGAGTCGGGTCAGTGATTTCTTCAGCCTCATACTCTGACTCACTCCCGGCCTCAAGATTCGCAGCTTGGGCATCAAGATACCCCTGAAGTTCCGCCCTCTCCTCGTCGTTGGCAAACTCTAGGGCACGCTGAAAGAGTGTAATTTCTCCCAATGGAACACGTACGCTGCCTAATTCGTCAAAGTTGTTGAGCCTGAGTTGTGCCGCAAGTTTCGCCAGATATGCCCCAGAGTTCTCGGGGTCCTGCCGTAATGCCTGCTCGAGGTAGCGTTCTGCCTCGTCAAAATCCCCGTCGCTCATGAAGATTTTTGCCTTCTTGATTAACGCAGGAGTCTCCATGCCTAACACAGGCTCGAAAGTCTTGGCCGCCTCCGCAGGTTTGGGGCGCGATATGGGAGCAGGGGAAGTGTAGACCATCTCCGCGTGTTCGGTGCTCTGGTCAATCGACGCACAGACTGCCGCAGCAATGTAGCACCCCGCCCACACAAGAAATGTCTTCGGCCACGAGAATACTACGCCCATGAACAATCCTTCTTCTGCACCCGTGTTGAACAGTGCGAGGCCTATCACGATAACGTAAAATATTCCGCAGAACTTCAAGCCCCCGACCCCGCCGGTACGCCTTATGGTACTTATTCCGCTTAAGGCCCCGAGCAGAGCCACGAACCCCGCAAAGCACCCCATGATGAAGAACTCGTCAACCCGCCCCGTTGTGAGCATGTCTATCACGCTGAGGGCTCCATCGGTGCTGGGAAAGGAGATCACCGGCTGGAACATGCTCAGAGCTGAACCGGCAAGCGCAAGAATGAACGCTGCTATATTCATATGTATTTGTCCTCCTGAAAGTTTTTCTGCAAGTATAACATGAAGGCCTCCACAGATTTTCGGAGAGAAGGTTTAGGGGGAAAATTAATCCCCTTGTCGAGAACCGGCAGGGGGATTCTTTGTGGGGTTTGTTGGAGTGCTGCGTGTATTAGGATTATCTGCCAATCAGCATCCAGTCAAATTCATTCATCTCGTCAAGACGCACATACCGGCCGATAATATAGCCGTCTTTCTCGTCGTACCAGCTTTCTCCGCCTGAGTCCCTGTGCAGATAGCGAACCCTGTACCAGAAGTCGCCGTTGCCGTCCATTTCGGGAATCTCATCGATGATAATGCGCGTCGGCTCTCCGTCGGTCCTCCGGCTCAACTGGAACAAGACCCTTCCGCGAGTGTTCGGAGCACTCCTGACGTTCACCCTGTTTCCCGTAACCGTTGCCGCTGTCAGGCCAGTCCTGCGGGAAGGCTGAGGAGTTGCCGGAGGTTCGTCGGCTGTGTCGTCGTCGGGTTCACGGTCGGTGATGTATCGCGACTGCACCCAGCCCTTAGACGCCCCGTATTGCACAAAGTACCAATCACCGAGTGAGCTGCTGTTGTACTCTGCCTCAGCCGTCAGCTTTGACCCGTTCGGGAGGGCCTTTACTGGGCTTGAACTCAGGTCGGGAAGGGAATACATTATTGCTCCGTCGCCGGTGATTGCCTTGAACGTTGAACCGTAACTCCTGATGATTGATACGTCTCCGGCCTTGAGGATGTGTTCAGGGAGGTTTTCTCTGCGCGCAAACTCTTGGGCAAGCCGGTCGAGTTCCACAGTGAGCGGGTCATTGATGATTTCGTCGTCGGGTTCTGGTGCAGGTGTCGGAACTGGTGCAGGTGTCGGAACTGGTGCAGGTGCTGGGGCCTGTACTGACTGGGGAGCGGGTTCGGGAGTCGGTTTGGCCGGACGGAACTTCACAGCCAAGAAAGCAATGCTCGTAACTACCACGAATGCCGCCGCCCAAGCTATTTGACTTCTTCGCCTCGCCCGTGCCTGCTGTGCCTGTTCTGCCTCTAACCTCCGGCGTTCTTCCTCGTCGAGTTCCGCAATCTTCTGCCGGACTTCCTCAATGATTGCTCCGCTGTCCTTGTAGGGGACTATCGGTGAGAGCATAGCAATAACTGTATTTGCCTGCGCCTGATTGGTGATTTTCGCCTTCAACTGCAAAGCCCGCGTGTAGATGCGCTCACGTTCTGCCTCCTTCTTGGCCTCAAGATTAGTGGTTTGGGCATCAAGATAACGCTGAAGTTCCGCCCTCTCGTCGTCATTGGCAAATTCCAGAGCCCGCTGAAAGAGTTTGTGTTCAGCGAAGGGAGTTGATACGCCGGTGAGTTCGTCAGCACTGTGGAGTCTGAGCTGGGCCAAGAGTTTTCCCAGATAGGCCGCAGAGTTCTCGGGGTCCTGTCGTAAAGCCTGCTCGTAGTAACGTTCCGCCTCGTCAAAGTCTCCGTCGCTCAGGAAAATTTTCGCTCGCTTGATAAGTGCTTCCGTCTCCACACCGATAACAGGTTCAAAGGTCTTGGCCGGAGTTGGGGCTTGAGGCTTTGGCGCAGAAGATTGGACACTCGGTGATGAATACGTCGTAGTTTGGGGGTGTTCGGTACTCTGGTCGATTGACGCACACACCGACGCAGCAAAGAAACACACCGCCCACACAAGAAATGTCTTCTGCCACGAGAATACCATACTCATAAACATTCTCTGTTCTGCCTTAGTGTTGGACAATACGAGGAGTATCACAATAACGTATAAGGCTCCGCAGATCCTCAGACCCCAAACACCGCCGGTACGCTTCAAGGCCTCAATACCGCTCATGACTCCAGTTACTGCCACAGCGACTGCCAAGCACCCCATGATGAAAAACTCTCTATCTAGATTGCTGGTCAGGAAGTCTATTACGCTGAAGCCTCCGCCAAGATAGGGGATCGAGATTACCGGCTGGAGCATGCTCAAAGCAGATCCGGCTAGTGCAAGAATAAATGCTGCTATATTCATGATTTGTCCTCCTGAAAGTTTGTGTGTAAGCATGACATGAAGGCCTCAGCAGATTTCCTGTGAAGCCTTCGTAGCGTTAGAATAGTGCTTCGACTATGTCAAATATCAAGTCAGTGAAGAATTTCGCAACAGGTATAAACCATTGCCACAGGTTTATCGCCCCGCCTGAGCACAAATTCGCTATGATGTTGAAGATCAGGAAATATAACCCCAGAACGAACTCTATGAAGATAAGCTCCAGCAGAAGCAAAGTGCCTCCCCAAAAGCTGCCTAAATCATAGAAATGATACACGAGCAGTCCCGTTTGGAACATACACTTAAACCAGTCCTTGAGGCCGAACCATTCCTCAAACGTAAGATTTCCGTGAACTTCCTCGAACGTCAAAGCCGATGCCGGAACCGTCCATAGACTCACAACTACCACGAGAGCCGCAATCACCCTCAGAGCGCACCTACTCATAATCACTCCTGCCCTTCCTCACGAACAGGGCCAAGCACACTCCGAGCACGCTCACCCCGAATCCCGCGCTGCACCCTCCGCCGCCTCCTGAACCTCCGCCGCTGTTGGGAGTCGTGGGGACGCTGGGAGTCGTTCCCGGATTGACCGCCGCAAGAGTGAACGCAGCCTTGTCCGAAATCTCCGGGAAGTCCGGCACTGAGACTCTGACCTCAAAGCTGTATATGTCCGCACTCGTCGGGACTCCGCTCAACACTCCAGAAGTCCCTAACGTGATTCCCGCAGGAAGGTCCCCGCTGATTATGTCCCAAGTGATCCCCTTAACCTCGCTGGCCAAGAACATTGCCTCGTAACGTGTCCCTACAGTGGCGTATGAAGGATTGAGTGCCGTCGTGAGAATCCTCACAGACAGCGTAGTGTACGTACAACCTTCGTCGCTCGCCTCGTCGCCTATTCCCCAGAGAGCTCCGCTGTACCTGTTGCCGCTGAAGTAGTCCGACAGTCTCCCGCTGTAGTTGAAGTACCCGGCAATCCCTCCCATGTAGTCGGCGTTGGCTATCCTTGCGTGTGAGGTGCAGTCAGTGATGATTGTCCCGTAACCCCACCCGACGATACCTCCAGCGTAATTGCTAGTGATGTCGGTTGTGTCTGACAGAGCCGCCGAGACTGTTGACCACCGCGTAACTTCACAATCCTTCACGGTTTGCCCCCTCGACCACGCAACTATTCCCCCTGCTGAGGCCGTGCCGTGTCCGCCGAGAATTGCTGAAACGTCCCCGCTGAAGGTGCAGTTCTCTATCACGCTCTTATTCTGTGTCTGCAGTGCGATACCTCCGGCAAATGCTTTGGCCTCCCCGCTGTAATAGACACGTGCCCGCGAAGTTCCCCTGACGTTGAGATTAGTGATTGAGGCAGTCGGAGTGTTGGAGGTGTTGTGGTAATTGCCGACCATACCGAACAGGCCGGAGTAGAGATTCCCCGTTGTGCCGCGAATGCTCTTATCGATGCTGACGAAAATAGTGTGTCCGTCTCAGTCAAAGTTCCCAGCAAAGTATCTGTAGGTGTTAAGGTTGCCGTTGCTGTCGAGGTCGTAGCCGATTGGTGTCCAGTCGTGCTCTGACGTGATGTTCAGGTCCTGAGTCAGCCTGTAGTACTTGTTGGCGGGTTCTGTGCTGTCGTTGACCCTGTCCCGGAGAATCTTGAGGTTCTCAACGGAGTCGATGAGGTACGCAGTCTCAGGTGAGTCGCCTGTTCGTGAAGGGTCATCGTTGTAGTACCACGCTTCAGAACAGGACACGAGCAGGAACGTTAGGAAAAGTACGCTGATAGTTGTTGCAGTGAATCTCTTCATTTCTGCACCAAACCTTTCTTGAATAGATTTTTGTTGATTGTGAATAATATTGTAGGTTAAGGTTATTTTTTTTTTTCAACAGTGGAATTACGTATTTATCTGTGCTAAGATTCTTGACAAGTGTGCAATAATTAGAGCATCACAAAATTTTCATCACACAAAGGAGATTTTCCACATAATGCTTAAAGATTTAGGCTCTCTGCCAGCAGTCTTCCCTATGCCTGTTCTTATGGTCGCAACTTACGGACCAGACGGCACCATCGACGTAATGAACGTAGCTTGGGGCGGAATCTGCGGCATGGACAAAATAGCCCTCAACCTCGCGACCGAACGCAAGACCCTCAAGAATATTCTTGACCGCAAAGCCTTCACCGTCGCCCTCGCAGACGAAGCACACATCAAGGAAGCCGACTTCTTCGGGACAGCCAGCGGTAACGTTATGCCCGACAAGTTCGCACGCACAGGACTCCACGCACACAAGAGCTCACACGTTGACGCTCCAGTGATTGACGAGTTCCCGCTCACTATGGAGTGCAAGCTAGAGGAAGTTCGGGACTGTTTCGGGGAACAGAGAGTCGTAGGTACTATCGTGAACGTTGCCGCAGAAGAGTCATGCCTTGACGAGAAGGGCAAGGTTGACGCAGGCAAGCTCCACGCCGTGATGTTCGATCAGTACAGGAACACCTATTACACCGTAGGCAAGGAATTTGCCCACGCTTGGCGGGTTGGTGCTGAACTCATGAAGAAGTAGGTTAGGGGGCTAAACCCCTAGCCTTTGTGCTTCCACATTGCCTGAAAACGTCTCTGCTCCCGATTCTCCGCAAGCATCCTTTCTGCCTCCTCAACTAGTCCCGGAATTGTCTCCGTCCTGCTGAACTGTTCATACTTGGCCCAGCCTATACTCACCCTCAGGAAATAGTGCAAGTTCCCGGCAACAGCAGCGTTGTTGATGTAGTTGCGGATATGTTCCACGAAGAGGTCAAGTTCTTCATCGTCCTCAATGTCAGACATTATCACGAACTCATCACCGTAATAGCGCGAGGCAAAGCACGGGTGTTCCTCGCTGCGGAATTTCTGGAGGGCACCGGCTATCAGGATTAATGCTTTGTCGCCTTCGGTCCTGCCGTGTGAAGAGTTCAGCCCGCTCAAGTCGTCGATGTCCACAGCGAACACGTGAACTCTTTCGGGGTTGGGCTTCTTGAGGCGTTCCGACAATGCACGGGTAAGGCCGTTCCTGTTGGGAATCTTCGTGAGGGGGTCAACGGAGACCATGCTCTCAGCGTAATAGATATACACGAAAATATCGGATAAGATTATCGCGTAACACATGAAGGGTATCTTCCAGTTCACAGCCTGCAATGTCCCGAACACCACGAAGATTGCAGAGTAGACCATGTAGGCACTGAACCTGTCGCGCTCATACCTTCCGAGCTTCCTGAGCCTGAAGAGTGCCAGTGCTATCGATGCCGCAGGATAGGCCAAGTTAGTTGCGGCTATCTCAGGGAACAAGAAGCCGTGAGTTACGGAGTCGCTGGTGATGTTCAGGTACCAGCCGGTGAAGGGTGTAGTGATCATCAGCAGAACGTTCACGATAAACGGGAGGGATATACACACTCTTACTGGCAAAGAGTCCAAGAGTGAGGAATTTTGGCAAGCCTCCATGTACACGAAGATCATCCGGCACATGTAGGACACTATCAGGAAGTTCGCGCCAGTTATCAATGACTGCAATAATGGTGTCTTGGGGATTATCTCAATGTCTACGAGGACTCTCAATATTCCCGACAGACAGTAAAGAATCTGCACGAACAATAATTTTCCCCAGATTACCCGGTGTTCCGCTTGGTCTGAAGAGTTTTGCTGACGGTTGAAGAGAATTAACAGAATCGTTACGCACACTAGATGTATCTCAATGCTGAATGAAGAATACCCAGTCGAAGTGAATACTGCCGCCCCGTCCTGCCATGCTCTTGTTAATGCTGAAGCAAGAGACATATTAGCTTTTACCTTCCTTAATGTGAGAAATGTGCAGTATATTACAGAACGCGGGCCTCAATGTCAAAATAGTTCCTGCTGAGTGAAAAGGTCTGTCTATGATAGATTAAGCCCGTTTGCGCAAGTATAAATTTTCGCAGATTCCCCTGTTGTTCACCTGCAGGGGTTTGTTCTTTGCCAGGAGGGACGAGGACAGAAAACCTCCCCTGCGTAAGGTGAGGGCTGTGCGGAAAAGTGCATCAGTCTCCGAAGAGTCCTAAAATGTCAGTGAGGTCAACTACGTCATCATTTTCTGCGACTCGTGTGCGTGTGGCTTCAGTCTCTTCCTCGAGTTTTCTGCGGGCCTCGAGAATGCTCTTGGCCTGGTCGAGCTGCTTGATGGCTGCGTCCCTGTAGCCGTTGTCGTAGAGTGTCATAGCTGCATTGGTGATGTAGCCTCCTAAGAAGGCCTCATACTTTTTCGCGTCGGACTCTGCTTTGTCGAAGTCGCCGTGAAATTTTCCAGTGTGCTGCATGGCGAATTTCTCTACCTGCCAAGAGAGTAAGTCTTTGCTGATGGCTGCGAGCTCATCAAGGACTTTGTCGAACTCTGTCTTAGTTGAGACGGTATCGACGTAACGTTCACCCGAAGTGAAGTCGTATTTGAGCTTGAAGTCTTCGGGTTCTTGCGGGGGTTCTGGGGATGAGTCGGTCTCTTGTTGTTGTGGGTCAGCTGGGGCTTCACCGATTGCCTCGAGGATTGAGTCAGGTAGAGTGGTGGTGTCTGGCAGTGGTTCGGGGTCAGGTTCAGGCTGTAGTTCTTCCTCTACGTGTTCCAGCTCAGCCTCAGACTCAGCTTCCGGCTCCGGCACTTGTTCATGCTCGGTTATCGGCACAACTTCCGGCTGTGGTTCGGGCTCAGTGAATGTCTCCGGCTCCTGCACTTGTTCATGCTCGGCTGCCTGCACAACTTCCGGCTGTGGTTCGGGCTCAGTGAATGTCTCCGGCTCCGGCACCTGTTTATGCTCGGCTACCTGCACAACTTCCGGCTGTGGTTCAGTCTCAGTGAATGTCTCAGACTCAACCTCCGGCTCCTGCACTTCCTTCGGCTCAATTACCGGCTCAATCTCTGCTTCAGGTTCCGGCTCCGGCTCCGCCACATCAGGCACAACCACTATCGGCGGCAGAATAATCTCCGGCGGTGAAGGCTGTGCACTTTCCTCTTTGCGCTTCTTGATCAGCGCGGCTCGCAAGAACGGCATCTATTCCCCCATTGCCAGCGACATCAAGTCATTAATGCGCTTCACGAACTCTGCAGAATCTTCCGGCATCACTCCCTCAAGAATCAACGACTGGTCATAGAGCAGCCTCAACACATCCCCAGCCCTCTCGTCCCCGTCCTTAGCCATAGCGATTAACTTTTTCACGACAGGGTGCGAGGCGTTGAGTTCCAGCGTCCTCTTCTGAACAGGTATTGCCTGACCCGCCGAACGTAACATGTTCTCCATCCTCAGCGACATACCTCCGGCAGAGTCCCTCAAGCACGCGGGAGAACTCGTAAGGGTCATCGACGGCTTAACGTCCCCGAGCTTGTCCCCGAAAATCTCCAGTGCCTTAGCCTTCAGCGGCCCGAAATCAGACTCTAACTCTTTGAGCCTCTCCTCACCGGCTTTCCTCTCCTCCTCAGTGAAAGCATTTACCTCACTTCCGGCTATATTCAGCAGCTTCTTCATGTCCTCAGGCAGGATAAACGCGGCCTGTGAGAGAATCACCTCGTCGACTGGGTCAGTCATCAACAGAACTTCATAGCCCTTAGCCGTGAAAGCCTCGAGTTTTGGTGAGGCCTTCAGCGCAGAAAGATTGTCCCGACCAGACAAGCAATATATCCCTTCTTGGCCGTCCTTCATGCGTGATTCGTACTCGGCTAAAGTCGTCCACCCGTCATCATTCGTCGTCCTGAACAGTGAAAGCTCAAGGATAGCCTTTGCGTGTTCGCTGTCCTGAATAACTCCCTCCTTGAAGACCCTCCCGAAAGCAGTCCAGAACTTGATGTATTTCTCCCTGTCTGACGCTAATAACTTCTTGAGTTCCGCAAAAATCTTCCTCTGGGTGCTCCGGCGTATGACCCTGATTATCGGCTCATCCTGCAAAATCTCGCGAGAAATGTTCAGCGGCAAGTCCTCAGAGTCAATCACTCCCCTAATGAACCTCAGGTAACCGGCTATGAGTTCCTTGCAGTCGTTCATGATGAATACTCGGTTGATGTAGAGGCTCACCCCTCCGGCTTCGGGATTCATGAACAGGTCAAACGGTGCCTCACTAGGAATGAACAATAACCCTTTGAAGTTCGTTGACCCTTCCGCATTAATCTTTATGTGCGTGAGAGGGTCCCGCCAATCGTGAGTCAAATGCTTGTAGAACTCTTTGTACTCTTCCTCAGTAATCTCGCTGTCGGGCCTCTGCCAGATTGCTTTGCGTGAATTTACCGTCTTATCCTTGAGCACAATCGGCCATGATATGAAGTCCGAATACTTCTCGATTATTCCTCGTATCGTCCACTCATCAGAATAATTCTTCGCGTCAGGCTCCTCACTCTGCCTCAGGTGAAGTATTACCGTAGTCCCGCACTCCTCGCGCTGTCCGGCCTCAGTTATCGTGTATGACCCGTCCCCGTCGGACTCGAACCTGAACGTATCCTGCTCACCAAGTTTGCGGGTAATCACTTCTACCTTGTCCGCGACCATGAACACCGAGTAGAACCCCACACCGAACTGCCCTATTAATTCGCTCTGAGTGTTGCTGTCCTTAGCGGCCTTGAGAAATTCTTTCGTGCCGGACTTGGCAATTTTCCCCAAGTACTCTATCAGGTCCTCACGGGTCATGCCTATTCCGTTATCGCTCACGGTCAGGGTCTTGGCCTCAGAGTCTGCACTAATCTTTATCTCCGGCTTCTCGTTCTCGGCGAGCTCGGAGTCCTTGAGGCACTCTATCCTTCTCTTGTCCAGTGCGTCAGAAGCGTTTGATATTAATTCCCGCAAGAATATATCTTTGTTCGAGTACACTGAACTAATCATCATCTTCAGGAGTTCAGCGGCCTCTGACTGGAAATAGTATCTTTCTTCACTCATAATCTCTTACCAATTTTCCCCCATTATCACAAAGCCGGAGACATGCACAATACATCCCTCCGGCCCTCTCACTCTTCCTTATGCCAGAAACTAGCCCGCTGCTTCGTCGGTCTTGATCTTCACTACCTGCCTGTTACGGTAATACCCGCATGAAGGGCAGGCATGATGCACAAGCGTAACTTCTCCGCAATGAGGGCAGGCCATAGTCTCGGGTGCGCTGAGTGCTCCGAGCCAGTGCGCTTTTCTCTGTGAAGTCCTGGCATGTGATACTTTTCTCTTCGGTGTTGCCATGATTAATAATCCCCCTGGTTACTCTGTTGTGAAATTTCGCAGTGCCTCAAGCCTCGGGTCAATATTCTCATTCTTGCACGAACATTGGCCTTCATTGAGATCCGCCCCGCAGTTAGGGCACAACCCCCTGCAGTCCTCACGGCACAAAACCTTTGTCGGAAGAAGGGTGTAAATGCTCTCCTGAATCTGGGGCATAACGTCGAGAACACGCCCAAAATGTTCAACATCGACGGGCATATACTCATCATCATCTATGGCTTCAGGGTCATGCGAACAATAAAGATACATTAATTTTCCCGATATTTCAAGACTAACGGCCTTGAGACAGCGGGCACATTCGGCCTCAATCACGGCATTCACAGAAATTCCGGCCAAGAGCAGAGCATCACTCTCGAGCCATTGGGCAGAAGCCTCCGCGTGAAAACCTTCGGGAAAAGTGAACTCCTGCCCCTCGAACTTCAGCACTCCTCCCGGGAAATCCCAAGCAGAGAGAATTTCTGTCTCCGTGTCATTTCTGGGAGGAAGCGTGATTAAAGCCTTCTGTTCGTCGTGAAATAGGCTATGCAAAAGCGATTCTCTTGGTCTCGCGGGCAATCATGAGCTCCTCATTCGTGGGAACTACCATGACTCTAATCTTCGAGTCGTCCGTGCTGACGGTCGCTTCTTTTCCGCGAATGTTATTCTTCTCGTGGTCAATCTTTACACCCATGAACTCGAGCTTCTTGCAGACTCCCTCACGAGTGGCCGCACTGTTCTCGCCTATGCCTGCCGTGAACACGATAACGTCAAGCCCGCCCATAGCGACTGTGTAGGCCCCGATGTACTTGCTGATCCCGTACTCGAGCATGTCAATAGCGAGTCTTGCGCGGTCATTGCCCTTCTCTGCGGCGGTTTCAACGTCCCTAAGATCGCTGCTTACACCGGAAATTCCCAGAAGTCCGCTCTTCTTGTTCATGAAGTTATTCATCTCGTCGGCGGAGTACTTCGTGATGTTCTGGACGAACGGAACGCAAGCGGGGTCCATGTCGCCGGTTCGCGTGCCCATGAGGACACCGGCAAGAGGCGTGAGGCCCATTGAAGTGTCTATGCACTTACCGTTCTTGACGGCACTGATTGAGCTTCCGTTTCCTAAGTGGCAGGTAATCATCTTCAGGGACTCTAACGGTTTGCCGAGAATCTCCGCTGTCCTGAGCGCGACGAAATGATGGCTCGTCCCGTGTGCTCCGTAGCGTCTTACTCTGTGGGTCTCGTAGAACTCCCAAGGAAGTCCGTACATGTACGCGTAATCCGGCATGGTCTGGTGAAAAGCTGTGTCGAACACGACAACATTAGGGAGCTTCGGGAGTGCATGCTGAATTGCCTCAATGCCCATGATGTGTCCGGGGTTGTGGAGGGGTGCGAGGGGTATGCACTGGCGGAGTCCGTCCATGACTTTGTCATCAACGAGGACTGACTCTTTGTAGAGGTCGCCGCCGGAGACTATGCGGTGCCCTGCTGCAGAAATCTCATCGAGCGAGGACAACACGCCGTGATCCTTGTCGAGGAGGGCATCAAGTACTAACTTCATTGCTACTTTATGATCCTTGATGGGGGTTGTTACTGTGAAGGGGTCTGCGCCAGTCTTGCGGTGTGTGAGGTTTGAGCCGTCGATTCCGATTCTGTCAACGAGTCCTTTTGCGGAAACTGATTCGTCTTCCATGTCGAATAGCTGATACTTGAGGGAGGAACTTCCGCAGTTGATTACGAGAATTTTCACTATGAATACCTGCCTTCTACACTAAATAATCATGGCAAATGATACCTGCCTTCGTATGAACTACCGCCCCTCACGGATTTGGCGGCTTCCTAATTCTACGAGGCTGCAACACAAATCTTGCGGTTCATGTTGTCTTATGTCCTCTCCAAAGGCGTAACTTCCCTGCGTCCCACAGGTAGAGCATAACAAAAAATGGCGGAGACGTAGAGATTCGAACTCTAGGAACGGCAAGCCGCTCAGTTGATTTCGAGTCAACCGCCTTCGACCACTCGGCCACGTCTCCACATGAATATATAGTTGTGTGTGAAAAGTTGACGGGGCTAATTATAACCGCGATTTTGCTCCGTTGTCAATCAAGGACTAAATTTTTGTCCAGTCAGTAAGAGGAGAGAGCCACTTGTTTTCGCAGTGGGTTGCTCTTCCGGGAATGCATGAGATTAACAGTCTTTTCTTCCTGAAGGGCGCGAAATTATTCATGAAGATCAGCAATCCAGAACGCCACATCGGCAGGACCTTTACGGCATCAACTAAACTTCTCTGCTTAGTGAGCCTGAGAAACATGTTGAAGTCATCCGGGACTCCGCTGTCTGGATTCTTCATTAATAGTTTGTAGTCTTCCTTGAGGGTCTTTGCTCGTGCGGCAAAAGTCATTGTTGTTGTGGGCAGTTCCTTCCAGTGTGAATGTTCTGTGAGGAAAATTCTCCAGCGGTGAAGCCCCCATCTGTTCAGCGGCCCGGCACCTCTGCGCCTCAATGTGAAGCTCATGTATTGGTCTGGGTGGTCGTAGAGGGTAACGTAGTCAGCGATTCCGAGTCCCTCACGGATAAGGTCCATGCTGCCCGGCAGGTGAAGGTAGTCATCCTCGCAGAAATAGATTATGTCCGAGTCGTTATAGCTGCTGTTGATGACTTGGGTTATTGCGTACTTGAAGGATTTGCTGTTGCCCAAGTGAGTCTCCTCAAGTGAGCGGAAGTTCTGAGCTTTCAGGGAACTCACCAGACCTTCCGAGCAGTTATCGGCTATGACGGAGATATTTTCCCGCCCGAACTGTTCGACGGCGTTCTGTAAGCAGTGCTCCTTTGTGGCGTTGGGAACTTTGAGCTTGCCGGGGTTATATCCCTTGTCAGAGATCCTGTAGACTACGTGAAAATCCTGTGTATCGAGTTTATCCATCATAAATTATTTCCTCCTGATAGAATGTCTTGACGTATCAATTGTTCAGGTCCAAGTCCCGAATATTCCGGGCATCGTAGGGTGTCTGCTGGTAGACGAAGTAATTCAGCCAGTTCGAGTACAGCAGGTTAGCACTAGACCGCCACGTACACACGGGGGGCTTTGTGTCGTCGTCATTCGGGAAATAGTTACACGGCACGTGAATCGCCAACCCCGCGCGCTTGTCCCTCCAATATTCCAGCGCAAGAGTCTCCGGGTCATACTCAGAGTGCCCCGTGATGAACAACTGCCGCCCCTCGTTCGTCGAGACAGCATAGACTCCGGCCTCGTCGCTCTCGGATAGTATCTTGAGTGCAGGAACCTTCACGATGTCCCTGCGCATGACCGTAGTGTGGCGTGAGTGCGGCACCATGAACACGTCATCTGACCCCCTGAAGAGTATTGACCCCTTGTGGGTTACCCTGTGGCGGAACACCCCGAACATCTTGCGGTGAAGGTGAATCTTCGGGACCCCGTAGTGATAGTACAGTCCCGCCTGTGCCGCCCAGCATATGTGGAACGTGCTGTGAACGTGGCTCTTGCTCCACTCCATAATCTCGCACAGTTCCGGCCAGTAGTCCACAGCCTCAAACGCTAGGTGCTCAACAGGCGCGCCCGTGATGATCATTCCGTCAAAGTATTCTTCCCTCACAGCGTCAAAGTTCCTGTAGAACGCCAGCATGTGTTCAGCCGGAGTGTGCTTGGGTGTGTGCCCTCCAGCAGAGATCAGCTCAATCTCAACCTGAAGCGGAGTGTTGCCCAACAGACGTGCTAACTGAGTCTCAGTAACAATCTTTGTGGGCATGAGGTTAAGAATCAGAATGCGCAGGGGCCGGATGTCCTGACTCATTGCGCGCCTTCTGGTCATTACGAAGATATTTTCCTGCTCAAGTATGCTCGCAGCAGGGAGGTCGCCCGGAATATTGATAGGCATGGTACTACTCGTCAGCTTTGGGCTTGAACATCTGAACGAAGGCCTTGTGTGTCTCGCTCGGGAGAATCCTATAGCCTTTCTTCTCCTTAGTCATCCACAGGGAATAATCCTTGTAGAATGACGACGCCAACGCCATTATTGACTTCTTGCGGTTCTCCTTGATCTGCTCGTAGGGGTTCTTAATCCTCCTGTCCTCGTCAGAATCCCACCTGAAAGTCGCGAGTGCATAGCTCACGGATTTATCCTCACCGTTAGTCGGGAACGCCGGAAGCAGCAACGAGTGATCGGACCAATCGTAAGTCCCCAAGCCCTGACCCGGAACAAAAATAGCTCTTGGCAGGCCGTACATTCTGACTCTTGGGACGTTGAACATGGCAATATCCATCCTGCACATTTCCTCGAGGAGTGAATAGAGCTTGGCATAGTCGGCAGGCATTGAGTTAGGTACGCAGAGCAGTGAAGTATCTGTGCGTGCGGTCTTGGCCGGTACTGTGAGGTAGTCGCGCTTCTTGACGAGCATAGTACGGAGTTCAGAGCGTCTCATCTGAAGGGACATTGAGGCACATGCGTCGGAGATTTTGCGTGTACGTCTGGCGATTTTGGCGATGTCGTTCTGTGAGTAGAGAATCTCGCGGGCCAATGTCTTGGTGAGCTCGTGAATCTGCAGGAACTTTTCGGCTCTCGGTGCTGGTAATGGGTCGGCTTCCTTCTTGCGTGCAGAATTGATGGCGAGGAGCATAGAGTTTTCTGCGTCGAGGTAGGCTTTGCGCTGCTGGCCGAGCTTCTGGCGTTCGGACTCCGTTCCTTCGCGGTACTCCGGGACTCTCATAGCAACCTTCATGTAGGGCATGAGGGAGTCGTTCATTGCCTGTGAGAGCTGTCCGGGGCCTAATGCCGGTGAGTAGGCTGAAGAGATTGCGGCTAATTCCTTGTCCCTGAGCTTGCAGAGCTGGTCGAGAAATTTTGTGAGATAGTTAGTCCTGCCGTCTGAGGACATGCCGACTAATGGGACTGGTGAAGGGTTTGCGTTGATTGAGGCCCAAGATTCGGCTATGTAGTCAGAGAGGGTCATTATCGGGAGGATTCCTCCTGAGCACTTGGCCGAGAGGAAGGCTTGAGGGTCGAAATTCGGGCTGAGGTCGAGTGTTCCGGGAAGGCAGCCCAAATCGATGAAGAGTCGTTCTTCCGCGTCGAACTTGAGGGTGTCTGGGTTAGCCTGAGTCTGAGCGTCGACGAGTGCCAAAAGTATATCCCAGTAAGAACTGGACATGACGGACCAGAGCTTTTGTGCCTGAATTTTGCTGTCGGTTGAGCCTTCAGAGAGAAGTGCTCTGTGTTTTCGTGAATAGTCCTCGAGTTTGCTGACTTCCTGCTGAACTTCGGGGACGTTCTGCCAGCGTTTGAATGCCATTATGAATTTATGCCTCCTTACTGTGATGATGCCTTCATTATTGTCGGTAACGTGATAACGATATAGCTTGTCCTGACTGCGCCGGATTGCGTCATAGATGTCCTCAGCACTAGTTATCCTCAAGTTCAGTGCGGCCATCAAGCATAATCCTTCAGCAATTCATCCCTCATCACCGCAACTCCTTTGGACGCAACTTCCTTGATTACCCTGAAGTTCAGCCACGAAGGCACGTCAACTTCCGCAGGGTCAATCAGGTATGAACGTGTATTGCTCCTCAGGTCATGAACAAGCCCCGCCGCAGGGTACACCACCAATGACGACCCAACGACAGCGAAAATATCCGCGCTCCTCACGAGTCTTGCAGCGTTCGTGATTTCCGGCACGGACTCACCGAACCACACAATATGCGGCCTCAACAATTCACCGTCAGAGTCCCTCTCGTCATAGGCCATTTTCCGATAGCCTATTTCGATAATCTTGCTCTCGTTGTTCATCGGACGGGCCTTAGTGAGTTCCCCGTGAAGGTGAAGGACGTGATGACTGCCAGCCTTCTCGTGGAGGTTGTCGACGTTCTGAGTGATTATCTGCACGTCAAAATATTCCTCGAGTTCAGCGAGAATCTTGTGGCCGTCGTTAGGCTGTGCATGTTCCAGCTGCGCACGAAGGTCGTTGTAGAAATCCGTCATCAGCTTGGGATTCCTGTACCAGCCCTGAATACTGGCAACGTCCTCTACGCTGTAGGTCTCCCACAGGCCCCCAGAGTCCCGGAAAGTCTTGAACCCGCTCTCCGCACTAATCCCCGCACCGGTAAGAACAACTAGACGCTTTTTCCCCATATTCTCAGCCATAATAGATTTCTCCCTGTATAATAATTGTGAATTTGTAAAATGATAGCACAGACAGCAAAAATTTATTCACGGAGGAGAATCACAATTGCACATCAAGGAGAGCATGACATTCTTTAAGCGTTTTGCCCAAGCCCCCGGACGCATAGGCAGCGTTACGCCGAGTTCGAGATTTCTGACGAGGGCAATGCTTGACAGCGTGGACTGGCCGAACGCTAGATACATCGCCGAGCTTGGGGCGGGTACGGGAGTCTTTACTCGCGAAATCGTGAAGAGGGCACGGAAGGACGCAAAGATTTTGGTGTTCGAGATTGACCCGGCACTACAGAAGATGATCCGCGACGAGCACCCCGAACACGAGGGATTGAGCCTCCACAGCGACGCTCAGGAACTCTACAAGTACATGAACGACAACGGCATAGAGCAGCTGGACTTTG
>JAFPZI010000042.1 GCA_017417365.1 Synergistaceae bacterium | reverse complement strand
GCAATCATACACGCGGAAAAATCTTTGTCGTAACCGAGCTCAGTCAACACGGGTATAGTCATGGCTCCAACTGCGGCACTAGTTGCGGGGCCCGAACCCGAGATAGCTCCGTAGAACAGGCAGGTTGCTATGGCAGCGCAGGGCATTCCGGCGGTACGTTTCCCGAGAAAGTAAGCGAAAACGTCAAAGAGTTTCTTGGAGATCCCTCCCCTAGCCATGAGCATTCCGGCAAGGATGAACAACGGCACCGCGAGTATTGCTATCGTGTCGGCACCCCCGAAAGTCGAACGGATTAACGCCGTAACCTTTGGGGCGATTCGTACACCCATGAGGGCGGGCCATATTGACGCTATTTCGAGGGAACTCACGATAGGCAGACACAGCACAAGACATATTGCGAAGACGATAAAGACTATTGCGGACATGAATTATTCCCCCTTAACGTCAAAGTATATTTTCTGGACGCTCCGAACCGAAGCCAGAGCGAACCCAACAGGCACAATTGCGTAAACCATGTACATGGGAATCTTCAGGGCCGGTGAAGTCTGTGCGCTTGCCTGGACGTTCTGAACAACGGTAACCGAGTGATAGGCCAAGTACCCATAGAGCACGGCATTCACCAAGTCAATAATGACCTCAAAGGCTCGGGTTAATGATTTGGGCATGACCTGTAACAGGAAGTCGACGCGAAGAATATTCTTCATTCGGATTGTGCAGGCGATGCTGAGGAATACCGACCAGACGTAGAAATACCTTGCGACTTCTTCGGCCCAAGGCAGGGAGTTCTGAGCGAAGACCCTCATTAGGATTTGTGCCATGAGGATAACGGCCATACCGATTAACAGGACACCCATGACGGCCTCCTCAAAATTCTTCTCAAGATAGCGAAACAGTCTCACAGAAAAAAGCTCTCCTCTCGTGAAAATTTATCGTGTGAATGATGGTAAGATTGTCTCAAAGTATAACATAAGGAGTGAACTTTATGACACTGAGAATAATGAAGGCGGACATTACGAAGCTGGAAGTTGACGCAATAGTGAACGCAGCAAATTCCACGCTTCTTGGGGGCGGAGGAGTTGACGGGGCGATTCACCGAGCGGCAGGGAAGGGGCTTCTTGAGGAGTGCAGGACCCTCAAAGGGTGTGCTACTGGGGAGGCGAAGATTACGGGAGGGTATGACCTTCCTGCGAAGTACGTTATTCACACGGTCGGGCCAATATGGCAGGGAGGAGCTCACGGGGAGGCCGGGCTGTTGAGGTCGTGTTACGCTAACTCCGTGAGGCTTGCGAGGAAGAACGAGTGCAGGAGCGTGGCTTTCCCGTTAATCTCGTCTGGGATATACGGTTACCCAAAGGAGGAGGCCTTGAGTATCGCTGTTGAGATTCTGCAGGACTGCGCGGACATGGAGATTACTATTGCGTTGTTCAGTGATGAGCTTATGAGCCTTGCCAAGAGACTTTACCCGGAGTTCACGGAATGATAATAGACACGCCGGAATTTTTGCGGGCAAGATTCTTCATGAGGGACGAGAGTCTAGAGGGCGTTGACGATTTGCCGAGAGTCGCACCGAAGCAAGTACACGCCTCGAGTATTATTCACGTTACCGACGAGAATTTTGGGGATTACGTTTTGCCCTCATGCCCCGAAGCCGATGGTGTGCTGTTGACCACGACGAGGGCGGGAGCGTCATTGCGTTTTGCGGACTGCGCACCGGTGCTGTTGTGGGGCGAAGGCTGGGTGATGATTCTGCACTCTGGGTACAAGGGTACGGTGCTCGGGATTACTGGTGAGGGGCTCGAGTTGGTGAGGGGGCTGTATGGTGCTGAGGCAGTGAGGGGTGCTCATGCGTGGGTAGGGCCGTGTATTGGGCGTGGGGAGTATTGCCGGGAGGTTGAGGATGAGTGGACACAGAGGGGGCTGAAGAGTTTTGCTCCTGAGAACTACGACATCAGGGGCGGGAAGGTATATTTTGACTTGGCTGGAGAAATCATGAGGGGCTTTGTTGAGGCTGGAGGCAGAAGGGAGAATATCGCGCTCTCAGGGATAAACACCTACACTGAGGGAAAATGTTACTCCTACCGACGGGGGGACAAGACCGACAGAATGACCCTACACGTGATAATGCAGTGAGTGAGGCCCATTGCCGGGACATTAGCGACCTTATTACCGCAGGGGCAGAAGGGAGAATATCACCCTCTCAGGGATTGACACCTACACCGAGCAAAAATGTTACTCTTACCGGCGCGGGGACAAGACCGACAGAATGACCTTCCGGGGCGGCTGGCACAAAAAATCTCCCCCAATCACTCAGGGGAGACTCAACTACAAACCTCTTACTTGGGGGGCTGCAATGCTGCGTCAGGTTCCTCCTTGTTCGTCCCCAAAAGCTCCCCGATTAAGTACTTGATTGCCGCAAATATCCCCCTGTAATGAAGCATATCGCGGAATACTCGTTTGCGCATCTCATACTTGTTCCTCTTTTGCAGCTCAACACCCATCCGCAGCAGCCCTTCTTTCTCCCTGCTCTGCTGTGAGTGAAGGGCCTCAAGTTCACCAGCCTTGAACGTCCCAAACACCGACTGACAGTACAGCTCCCCAGCTTCTGCCCTCAGAATTACGTCCCCTTCCCCGTCAAACACGAGGTTATTCCCCTCAAGGTGCGCAGGACCCTTGACCTCATAGCTGACCGGGCAGTCCGTCATGTAACAATAGCACCCTATGGGTATAATCTTCTCATCGGGCTTACGTTTGTACTCGTACACGAAATTATCATCCGCAGTTACCTGAATGAATGGCTTGATGACTCCCTCCTGTTCCTTCTGTGCGAAAACCTCAACTTCAGCGAGGCCGCCATCACTGCCCCCCTGATCCAGGATAGCTATACTCAGTTCACGAAGCCCCTGCTGTTCGGGAATGTCTATCACCAACGGCAGCCCCTGTTCAGGAAGAGGCCCGCATTCTGTCTCATAGCCCCCGGCCTTCAGCAATACCTTCTGAATCGGTGTACCCTTGACGTTCCCCCACAGGACTACCCGTGAGACCGTCTGCCCTGCCTCCCAAGTGAACACTAACTTCTTCCCGCTGTCTTCGGGGTCAGGCTGCCACAAATAGTCCGCCCATTCGGGAGTGAACGTCTCTATCTCGCTGACGTTGAGCATCTTGAAATCCCTCACGTACTCAGGATTCCCAGAAGTCGCAGAGAGTTTTGCAGAGTAAGTGAGGCTGTCAGTCCTGCGCTTGAAGAATACTTCATCCGAGTTGATGATGTTCTCCGCATTTATGTACGCTGACTGTGATACATGCTTGGCGAGGGCTTCGGCTATGGTGTTTCCGGCGAGAACGGTCGTACGGCACCCTTCAGGTATGGGCATTCGGACTCTGGTCTCCCACGAGTAGCAGGAAGTTCCGATGATGTAATCAAACTGTTTCTCGTGAGATGGCTTGATGGTCGAAAGCAGGTTGTCAGCAAACAAGTCCTGCACAGCCATGAAGGCTATCGTGTAAGCAAAACGTTTGAACACTTGGGGCTTGTAGTCATTGTCGGGGCGTGAGAGGATTTCCCCCATGACGGACTCAAAGTTCAGAGTGAGCATCCTGTGGTCCGCGTGAAAGTCAAAGTCCACACAAAGAATAATATCCGCTCGGACGTGCAATATTAAGTCCTTGAGGTCTCTGCGGTAACTAGGCTTTGTGTATGGGCTGTGCTCCTTCCTGAGGTAATACGAAAAGTCGCTTATCCCCGCAGCTCCGTAGGTCTGTGTGCTGAAATGCGGTGAGGCTATAGGCTTCGTGGCTGCGTTGAATATATGTCCTCCGGGATAACCGTTGAGGCTGTCTCCGTAACCCAGAAGGAAAATATGACTCTTATCCACGCCGAGCACTGAGAGAGAGTTTATAGCCTCATTGATTCTTGTGTCAGCTGAATAGAAAAAGTCGCCGTTGGTCGAGAACGTTACGAATACTTCTGCTCCTGCGTGAAGAAGTGTCTGAATGGTATTGCCGGCTACATTTATCTCGTCGTCCTGATGGGGAACTAACACGAGGACCTTTCTGCCTGAATATGATACGTGGAAGAAAGAAGAATCATAAGCCGTAACATCTTCAGCCATGTTTACCAAATCCCTTCCTAGCAAAAATTTCGTGGAACATTATTATATAACGCGGGCACAAAAAATCTCCCCTGCTCTTCACAAGGGAGACTCACACTCTTTAGGCGTTACTCTTCCGGCTCTGGCTCTTCCGGCTCTTTATCCCGGTCAACGATTGCCTGAATCTCGTCGTGGTTGATGACTTCCTTATCCTGCAATAATTCTGCTACCTCATGCAGGACTCCTTCATGTTCCTTGAGGATATTTACCGCGCGTTCCTGAGCCTCAATAACCAGCCTGCGAATCTCCGCGTCAATCTCCTCTGACGTAACGTCCCCGACATCATTGCGGACTCCCGATTCACCGGCCAAGTACATCATTGCCGGAGCAGCATACCTCACCGGCCCCAGCTTGGGCGACATCCCGAACTCTATCACCATCCGCCGAGCAGTCTCCGTAGCGCGCTCGAGGTCGTTCGACGCTCCCGTAGAGGCCTCAGAGAACACCAACAGTTCCGCAGCTCTTCCCCCCAACATCACGGCCATACGGTTGCGTAACTCGCTCTCCCCCACTAAGTAGTGGTCCTCGTTGGGCCTCTGCATGGTGTAACCCAATGCGCCTTTGGTCGTGGGAATTATGCTGACCTTGTGCACTGGGTCAGTGTTCGGCAGGTAGCAGGCGACTAATGCGTGTCCTGTCTCGTGGTAGGCAACCTTCTTGCGGACTTCGGGAGTCAGGGGAGTTTTGCGCTGGAGTCCGGCAACAACGCGCTCTATTGCGAGGTCGAAATCATTCATCGATACCTTGTCGGCCTTGCGTCTTGCGGCCAAGAGTGAGGCCTCGTTAGCGATATTGGCCAAGTCCGCTCCAGAGAACCCGGGCGTAACTTTTGCGATTGACCGTAAATCTATCTCGGGTGCCAACGGTAATTTCTTGGTGTGAATCTTGAGGATCTCCTCGCGTCCGTCCTCCGTAGGCAACACTACCTGAATCTGTCGGTCGAACCTTCCCGGCCTCAATAGTGCTTGGTCGAGAATCTCAGGCCTGTTGGTTGCTCCCATGATTACTACGCCGTTATTGTCCTCGAAGCCGTCCATCTCCGCCAACAACTGATTCAGCGTGGCCTCCTGCTCTGAATTGCTGTTGAAGTTCCTCATCCGCGACTGCCCGATAGCGTCAATCTCATCCACGAAAATTATGCACGGAGCCTTCTTCTTGGCCTGGTCGAAAAGGTCTCTCACTCGTGCAGCTCCAACACCCACGAACATTTCGACGAAGCTCGAGCCGGTGATGAAGAAGAACGG
>JAFPZI010000041.1 GCA_017417365.1 Synergistaceae bacterium | reverse complement strand
CTTGAGCTCCTCGAGTCCCGTCCTGACTGCTTCCGGCCTGTCGGTGATTATCCTGTAGGGAATGCTGGCACCTCCGGCTATGGCTTCGGCAATCGCGCGCGGCTCCTCGTCTCTTGCGTTGTCGGAAGTGATGATTATCTCGTCGGCAAACTCTGACGCTGCCCTCCCGAGTTCCGGCCGGTTCTGCTGGTAGCGTCCTCCTCCGTGCCCGAACATTGACACTATCCGCCTGTCCTTGCCCGAGAGCCTGCGAATTGTCCCGAGAACGCTCCGTAACGCCGACGGTGTGTGAGCGAAATCCACGAACACGCAAGCACCGTTCTTGAGGTCGATTCGCTCGAGCCTTCCGGGAACCTGCGGGACGTTCGCGACCCCCTGAATTATCGCTGAGTCGTCAACGCGGCCCGTCATCGCAGTAACCGCACACAGAGTGTTCATGATGTTGAAGTCCCCGACTAACGGCGTGTGAAGCCTCAATGTCCCGAAACCCTCACGCTGAATCACCAGCTCCGTACCGTTTAGGCTGGTCTGAGACTCGATCACCCTGAACGCTGCACCCTCAGTGAGTCCGAATCCCCTGAGCTTACCGGGAAATTCTGCGGTGAGTCTTTTGCCGTAAGGGTCATCATAATTTGCGGCTCCGACGAAATCAGGCTTCGTGTAGTCCGTGAAGAGTAATTTCTTGGCCGCAAAGTAATTCTCCATGTCCTTGTGGAAGTCCAAGTGTTCGGGGTAAAGGTTCGTGAACACCGGCACGTCGTACAATGCTCCCTTGAGGCGGCCCAAGAATAAGCCGTGTGATGAAGTCTCCATTACGCACGCACCGCACCCGTTCCTGACCATTGCGGCTAATTGTCGCTGGACTATGCAGCTCTCGGGTGTGGTCCTGTCCGCGTCCTTGTCGGTTAGTCCGTCGCTCTCGATGATTGTCCCCAAGAGTCCGGCTCTGATTCCTGCGGCCTGAAGAATGCTCCGGATGATGTATGTAGTTGTGGTCTTGCCGTTTGTGCCAGTAACTCCGGCCATGAGCAATTTGCTTGAGGGGTTGCCGTAAACGAGTGAGGAGACTTCCCCGAGAACAAATCGAACATGTTCTATTATTATCTGCGGGAGTGGTGAGTCTACTTCGTGTTCACAGAGGAGGGCACGAGCACCGTGTTCTTCTGCGGACTTGACGTAGTTGTGGCCGTCGGAATTTTCTCCCTTGATGCAGGCGAAGAGTGTGCCGGGTGTTACGTCCCTGCTGTCGGAAATTACGTCTGAGAGTTCGATACAAAAATTGTCCTGAGATTTCACACAGGCTTTGACGGTTTTATCTCTTACCTGTATAAACTTCAGGACATCACCAAATGTTACGCCCAAGATTATTAACCTGCCTTCGTAAAGATTTGAGTAATAGTCTATAGGAAATATTCTAATTCTGCCATTTCTTCAACAATCGACTTGAACACTGGAGCAGCTATATCGCCCCCGTAAAACCTCCCCTTAGACGGCTCACCGATCGCTATCAGCATGATATACTTCGGGTCCTCATACGGCCAGAACCCGATAAATGACCCAACGTATTTGCCCTTAGCGTACTTTCCGCCCTCCGCAACCTGAGCTGTACCAGTTTTGCCGGCAACTTCAGTAACTTCCGTAGCGGCCCTCCTGCCAGTACCCTCGAGAATAACTTTCCGCATCGCACCTCTGAGCCACGCAGTAGTCTCGGGTGTCATGACTTCGCGCATAACTTTTGGTTCACCCTTGTAGACGACTTCACCGAGAGAGTTCACGGCCTGTTTGACGATATATGGACTCATGAGTTTTCCGCCGTTGACCACAGCAGCCATTGCCGTAACGAGCTGCAAAGGAGTAACTGCCAAGCCCTGACCTATAGCGATATTTGCCGGAGTAATTCCCCGCCAGTTCTCTGGGTAAGGCAGAATCCCGCGCGCGACCCCGGGGAGTTCCACGTCAGCCTCACGCCCGAACCCCAACGCTTGAAGGCTCTCGTAAGTTTTCCCCCTGTCAGACTTGACTCCTATTTGGGCCATTCCGACGTTCGAGGACTTGATCAATAACTGTTCTGTGTCGATGTTCCCGAGTGCCACGCGAGCGTCGGACTCCCTGATGTATCCGTCAGCGACCTTGAGGCGTGCAGGGCAGAAAAACATATCGTCCTTCTGCACCCAGCCGCGCTCCAGAGCGATACCGAGATATATCGGCTTGAACGTTGAGCCGGGTTCGTAACCTCTGCTGACTGCCGAATTTGAGAGGGCCTCAACGTCGAGGTTCCTGCGGTCCTGAGGGTCAAACGTCGGGTAGCTGGCTGTGGCGATGATTTCGCCGGTGTTCGGGTTCATGCACAGAGCTACGGCCCATTTCGCCCCTTCCTGTTCGGCGGTCTTGAACAAATGTTTCTCCACGACGTACTGAATCCTGCTGTCCAGAGTGAGCGTGATTACCGGCGTAACTGTTCGGCGTTCTGGTTCGGGGTCGAAGAGCGTAGATGTCTGGGTTCCTGGACGGCGAACAACTATTCTCTGTCCTGGGGGATTGTACAGAGTGGAGTCCCAAGCCTGCTCGATTCCTGCTTGGCCCCTGTTGTCGGTGTCACAGAAGCCCAAAACGTGAGCCATGAGGCCCTGATTCGTGTATTTCCTGTAAGGTTCGTCTATCTGAATTAGTGCACGGCTTTTCTTGCGGAGGTCAATGAGTTTTGCGGCCTGCTCGCTGGAAGGTTTGCGGGTCAGCCACATGAATTGGGATTTGGTGTGAAGGGAGGCGTAAACTTTGGCGGTAATATCGGGGGATAATATCTGCGAAAGTGCGTCTAGGTCTTCGGAGGTGATTCGGCTCGGGTCAACGGCAAAAGTCGGGCGGGTCTCCGAAATCACAAGCGCATTGCCCTTAACGTCCTGAATTATTCCTCGTGTGGACTTTAGGGGGACTCTGCGCCAGTATTGATGCTGGGACTGCTGGACAACTTTTGGGTTTGGGTAGCAATGTCTGGCTATGAGGGTTACGCTGATTATCGTGAAGAACAGTACGAACAGAGACCAAGCACTGAGGCCGCCTCTGTGTTTCTTGGCCGGCATGGGAGATTAGTTCCGTCCGAACAGCCACGACAAGCTCGAACGCCAGCCGCTTATAGCGGGAGCAGCTTTTCTGGAGGCAGCGAGGCTCTCACGGCGTGAACGTATGGGCATGACTTCGGCCTTGATGACTTTCTGCATTCCGAGACTCTCACGGCAGTATGAATATATTCTTATTGGAGCCACAAGAGCGGAGAGTTCCTGACGCAGGATGACTTCTTCGTCGGAATATCTCTGTATGGACTGGTTTACAGACTCAAGGTAGTATGCGAGTTTGGCCGCGTGGAATCTGAGTATGCCCAGACCGATGACCAGACCTACACATACGCTCAGGGCCAAGATGAACCTAAAGCCTATTTTGATTGTGCTGGTATTATTGTATGTTTTATGCACTTCCTTCGCCCCCGATTCCTTGTGAAAGATTTGTGAATAATTTGTGCATGGAAATAATATCACATTATGCGTAAAATACCTAGTATGTATTAAGAGAAAATGCCCTTAATTTTGCGCTCCGAGCCTTGTAGTTCTCCTCTGTCTCGTGTTCTGACGGCGTGAGAGGATGGCGCGTTAAGATTTTCCCCTTCCCGTTAGTCTGCCATTCGTGGAAAGAATATTTTACCATTCTATCCTCGAGTGAGTGATAGGAGACAAAGATTATCAGGGCTTCGTGCGAGATTTCGGACAGTCCAGCCAAAAGTCTATGGAGTTCACCGGCCTCATCATTTACGCAGATCCTCAAGGCTTGAAAGACTCTTCGGGCAGGATGAGTCCCCATTTTCCGCTGGACCGGCTGAGGGAGGGTGTCGCGTATGAGTTTGACTAGCTGCCCTGTGGTAGTGATTGGTGCGGGAGATTTCTTGATGGCTGAGGCGATTAACTTAGCGTAACGTTCTTGGCCGTAATCCCAAAAGATTTTTGCGAGGTCTTCAGCTGTTGAGGAGGCCAATATTTCTTCTGCGGTAGTCTTGCCGTCAGAAGAGTCCATGCGCATATCTAGAGGTCCGTCGTTCTGGAATGAGAAGCCTCGTTCGGGAAGGGTCAGCTGCATATTTGAGACTCCCAAGTCGAACACGTAAGCGTCGAAGTCCCTGCACTCGTCAAGGCCGGCAATGTCCCCAAAGTTCGCGTGGAGTGCCCGGAAGCGTGAGGAGTAGTCCTTGAGGCGTTCGCGGGAAAAGTTGAGGGCCTGTTCGTCGCGGTCGAGGCCGAGAACTGTTGAGGCGGGGAAGCGTGAGAGTATTGCTTCGGAGTATCCGCCGAGTCCTAGTGTGCCGTCGAGGATCCGGGCGTGGCGTGAGTAAGTCTCTATGAGGCTGAGGACTTCGGCGAGCATTACTGGTTGATGGTGCATAATTCTACCTTCTTTGTGAATATAGTAACAGTGCGATAAAATTATAGCTGTTCCAGAGACATTGAGAATAATTTTTGCTAAGGGGTGTAAGTTAGTCATGCAGGAGAAAAGCATACCCGATGTGATTCAGGAGATACTCAGCAAGAACAAAGGTTTTATGGCCATTTCGCAGCTGCCCAAGATGATGGGTGCACAGGTTCGGCAGAAATTGGGCATCAAGAGCAAGGAAGCAGCCAAGATTCTCGTCAAGAAGCTCGAGCCGGTTTTGGAGGACAGATTTATTTTCCGCAAGAAGGGTAATACTTTCTACGTTCTAGCTCCGTGTGATCCTGCTGAACTGGTCATGGCGGAACTATCGGAGGATAAGCCGGCAAAGGTCAGCGAGATAGCCGGAAGCCTGAAGTTCCTCAAGAAATCAGAGATTGCAGCAATCTTGACGGAGCTTATCAACTCCGGGCGCGTGAGGGTTGAGCTTGACGAGAAGTTTGCGGTGAAGAAGATATTTTCTGCGGGCAAAACCTCCCGTGAAGTTGTGCCGGATGGGAAAAAGCCTAAGGAGTCAGATAAGCCGGAAGAATATACCCTCGCGAAGTTCAAGGCAGCATTTGACGAGCTGGACAGAGGGAAGATCTTTGTGAAGATTGCGGAATTGCGGAGAAAGCTCAATTGGCCGCGTGAGGTGTTTGACCGTATGCTTCGGTCTCTTCGGGACAATGAAACCGCACAGATATACCTGGCTGATGAGTCGACCATGACACCTGACGAAATCGCAGACTGCTTCATTGATGAGAATAATTACAGAATGGGGACGATGACCTGGAATGTCTGATAATATTCTGGAACAGCTTCGTGCTAATAATCCTTTCGCGTTTTCTGCCTCGCCGCTCCCATGGGAGAATATGACCCCTGATTTGCAGCAGCTTAACAGGGCGACTTCGGATGAGATCGAACAGCTCATCAGGTACAAACGCCGTGAACCGTATGTACCTCTGGCCGGGCTAGTATTTGGTTCAGCCGGAATGGGCAAAACACATATGCTCACACGAATCCTCCGAAGAATGAGGAAAAATGCATGGCCGGCAATTTTCGTTACAGTCAGGATTTTCACGAATCCCAAGAGAGTAACTCAGGAGCTTTTGTCCGAGATATCCATATGCTTGACGAAACTTCACAGCGGAGACCGTTCACAGTTTGACCTGCTCATGAATGAGATGATGAACGTTTACCATGAACACCGGAAAAATGACGGCTTCAGCAATACTGACAAGATAGACCTCAAAATTTACCTCAAGCGGGACATGCCGGAAATTGACAGAGTATTTCTCAAGTGCATTCTGACCTACATTGGTACAAGTGATAGAACGGTCAAAGATGAAATACTCGAATGGCTGCGTGCAGGCCTCGATGATGAAGATTCTTTGAAGTTCGGGCTTCCTATGCGTGATATGAACTCCATGAACGACGCAGAATGTGAGAGCATGGCCAAGAATATTTTGACCTCGCTCGGAGTGGTATTGTCCTATGCTCATATTCCGATGATAATATGCTTTGATGAGCTTGATGCTATGCTTGGCCATGAAGATGTGATACAAGCATGGGGTAATGTCGTCGGAATGCTCATGAACAACATAAAAGGTATACTCCCTCTGTGTTTTGTTAAGAATGAAGTATGGGAAACTTTCCAGCCAGTCCTGAATCTCTCAATGATACAGCGTCTCCGTAATAACACTATGGTTATGAAGGGTACATGTTCAGTTCCTCAGGCGAAGCAGCTTATACATGACAGGATAGCTTCAGTGTTCAAGGAAGGCGCAGAGGAAAAATACCAGTTCCTTATTTCGCGCATGAACAATGTGATAAAGCCTGGTCTTTCTCCAAGAATGGTTATTGAACTTGCCAATAAGGCTCTTAAGGGCTCGTCCCCTGTAGACCCGATACGTGAAGCCTACGACGAGGAACGCAAGAAAGTCCAAGCCGAACAAAATATCTGGCCTCCCAACGCAGACCACATTAATGTTGCTCTCAGGGCATGGCTCGGGTCTCTCGGGGGCTTCGAGGTGATTGACGGCAAGGGCAAACACAAATATATCACCCTGCGCGGAGTGTGGGGAGGGAAAAAGTTTGCGTTCATAGTGCTTATTCCTAAGATTCACTCCACAGCTATTGCCGGCCTCAGCGAGGGAATGAAGTTCATGAAGGAATATCCCGGGAGCTTCTGCTACTACATCAAGGAGGCCAAAGCCCACAAGAAAACGTGGAAGAAATTTGCCGACAAGCTGGCCAACTTTGAGAGTGCCGGAGGTCATACTATGGAGCTCGATAATGACTCTCGGGTGAGCTGGTATGCTCTTACTGCGCTGATAACCAGAATCAACAGCAAGGATGTGAATATATATCTGCCTTCAGGGACCCGCCAAGCCACGATGGAGGACGCTAAAGAGTTTTTGTCCAGCCTTCAGCTTATTCCTGATGTGCTCAAGCATAGACCTGGTCATGAAGATGGCCATAAAGACCCTAAGCCGTTAGGTGAGCTTGAAGTTGCCTTGCGGAATATCATCAGTTCATCACCCATGAACATTCTGACTGTGGATAAGGTCTTGGAGCTTCTGGTTCAGCGCAATATATCTGTCTCACGCACCGAGCTCCTCGCGTTCATCGACTCCCACAAAGACGAGTTCCGCACCTACAAATCCGCCAACGACGTAATGCTGGCCTTCGCGAAAAGGTAGCTCCAATGTTCCGCACGTGTTACACCACAGTCAGCGACCTCGCAGTCTGCCAGAGATGCCCCGCTCTCTTCGGCTACAAGGTCCACCGCAAAGAACTCGACGCTTGGCGTGTCGGCATTCACGGCAGCGGACACTTCTACGGCTCATTGTTCCACAAGAATATCTCTCAGGTGTTCTTTGAGGCCGCAGCAAACCCATACAGCCCACTTCACCCGCGAATCGTCCGGGCCGTCTCCAGAGGCACAGAAGGACTCGAGGAAGTCATACGCGAGAATATCTTCATGCCGTTCGTCGCGAAGTACTCGGAGGGCCTGACTTCCGGGCAGGTCATGGCTATGGCTCAAGGTGTCAGCGTTTGGGTGCGGGCAATGTCGGACTTCTTCAGGGAGATTCCTTCACTCTTGAGGGACCCGGTCGGCAACATGCGCACAGTTTTTCACCAGCCTGAACAGAAATTGCGGAGCTGTTACGACTTCCCCAAAGGCTATGGGAGGCTCATAATCACAGGGTGCTATGACGCTCTCATGTTCAACCCCGACAAGGCAGAAGCAAGACTCTTCGAGTTCAAGGGGTACAGCCGTTCGGACTTGGCCGTGCCTTTGTCGCAGAGCCTGATTTACGCTTGGCTGATCGAGAGGGTGTCTGGGGTTGTGCCGTCAGTGGAGATAATCTATCTTGACGAGCAGGACAGGAAGCCCGACGTTTTCGCCTCACTGAGCGTTAAGGAAATGATTTATTCTGGGTTGCCGGGACTGTTCTACTCGGCTTTCAACACTATAACATTAAGGAGGCTGCCGGAAATTTTGAGGGATAAGAAATTGTGTTCACAGTGCAGGTTCAGCAATGATTGTGCGTCGGACTGGTCCGCTAAGTTCAGGAGGCGCGCAAGTTCCATGATTAATGTGCTCGTGTTCTTCATAGCGGCATTGATGATATGTTCTCACGTGTTCTTCTTCTCGGGGCTGACTCAGGAGTCAATCATCGGCCAGACCCAAGAATTACAGCAAAGGTTCAGGTTCGAGAAAGTCCTTCACGATGCAATAGAGGCCATCAGCGGCAATAAGTTCGAGGCCAATACAGAATCACCTGATATAGAGAATGTCGAGGCCTTCAACAGCACAGTACTCAACGCAGGGACGAAAAAGTGGGCGTATGACTCACCTGATATTCACGTGCACATTCACGACTTGTACTACAAGCTGAAAGACTTTGACACTTCGGACTATGTTACGGAAATAAACAACAACAAAAAAAATGATGCCATAGAGCCGTTCAGAGTATTTCCTCCCATGATAGGCACAGGTACAGAACGATTCT
>JAFPZI010000040.1 GCA_017417365.1 Synergistaceae bacterium | reverse complement strand
GACATGGTAGAAGACCGGCTCGTGGGGTTCAAGTCCCGTGAGTGCTACGAGTGCCCGGGGTCAGTAACGCTCCTGACTGCACATAAGGCAATGGAGACCCTGACGCTTGATAAGCAGGTGCTCAGGACGAAGAAGGCCCTTGAGACCAAATTTGCGGAACTGACTTACGAGGGCTATTGGTTCTCGCCTCTCAGGGATGCGGTTAATGCATTCGTCAACGACACTCAGAGGTACGTGAATGGTACGGTGAAGATGCGTCTCTTCAAGGGCAGCGCAGTAGTTCGGGGTCTGAAGGCGGCCAAGAGCATTTACCGGCACGACTTAGCGACGTACTCGGAGGGCGATACTTTCGACCACTCTGCGGCAGTTGGGTTCATAAACATTTGGGGAATGCCCGTGAGAACGTGGACGTCGACTTGGCCGAGACAGGACGAGGCAGAGATTCCCATAGAGGCATAAGAATTTTGTGCGGCTCTGAAGTTCGGGCCGCTATTTTTATGGAGAGTGATAGCCATGAAGATATGTTTAGCGTTTGTGCTGCTGCTTGGCCTCATGTCGTGTGCGTCGTATGCCGGTGAATGGAATCTTGACGAGATGATTCACCCGGAGCTTAAGGAGGGCCTGAAGAAAGTTCCCTACTTTGAGCTTACGCCGGAGACTCTCGGGCTTCTCCGTGAAGTTCTTGCGGGGAATCCTGACTTGCTCCCAAAAGATGAGTCCGTCGACGTTAGGAATGAATATCTGCCTTCGGGACTAAGAGTCAGGGTCTACACCCCCAAGACTGGCGAGAAAGAATTACCCGCGCTCTTGTGGATGCACAGCGGCGGGCACATTGCGGGGAGTCCTGAGGCAGAAGAATGGCTCCTCCTCAGAATCGCGAAGGGTGCGGGGTGTATCATCGCTGCTCCCGACTACAGATTAGCCCCTGAGAATCCCTGCCCTACTGACATTGAGGACTGCTACGAGGCTCTCTTGTGGATGCCTGAGAATCTCCCAATCCTCAAGGACAGACTCGCCGTAGGGGGGTGCAGTGCCGGAGCTACACTAGCTGCGTCAATGGCCCAAATGTCCCGCGACAAGAATAGCCCCAAAATCTGTTATCAGCTTCTGATCTACCCACAAACCGACCTCGTCAACGATTACCCTTCGCACCACCAGATTAACGACTCGCGAGTTTGGTGCAGGTCTTTGCACTTGGCCGCGCTCAAATGGTACCCGGGAGATGTCAGCAGTGAATATGTCTCACCTGCCCTCACTGAAGACTTGTCGGGGCTTCCTCCTGCGTATGTCCTTACGGGAACTCTGGACCTCTTGAGGGATGAGGCAATAGCTTATGCTCAGAGATTAATGCAGGCAGGAGTCCCTGTGGAACTTCACGTTATGCCGGGTATCGTCCACGCTTGCGAACTCCTTTTCCCGAATGCTCCCGTGTGCGCTAAAATTGTTGACGAATACATCAATGCCCTAAAGGAGGCTTTGCACTAACATGAAGATACTTTGTACGCTGCTGTTGTTGTTCACTACATTTCCCTTCACGCTCTCAGCAGAGACCTTCGAAACTTGGCATCTCGATGAGTTAGTTCACCCGGACCTCAAACCCTACTTACAGATGATGCCGAGTTTTGACCTGACCCTAGATAATCTTGGTTTTGTGCGTGGAGTTGCTGTACCCGCTCCCGAATCGCTTCCGAAAGATTCTTCCGTTGATGTCCGCAATGAGACTCTCTCTTCCGGACTGCGAGTGAGGGTCTACACTCCCAAGACAGAACAGGCAATATTATCGAGCTCAGGGTGTAACGCCGGGGGTTCGGTGCTGCAGCAGGACCTTCCAGCTATATTATGGATTCACGGCGGGGGGCACATGCTCGGAGTTCCCGAAGGTGATGAATGGCTCCTGCTGACGTTCGCTAAGGAGATCGGCTGTATTGTCGTGGCTCCTGATTACCGGCTCTCACCCGAGAACCCATACCCTGCTGACCTTGAGGACTGCTACGAGGCTCTGGTGTGGATGACTGAGAATTTGCCGATTCGCAAGGACCGTGTAGCAGTCGTAGGAGGCAGTGCGGGAGGAGGGATTGCGGCCGCATTAACTCTGATGGCCCGCGACAAGAAGGGGCCGGCAATACATTATCAGGTGTTGTTCTACTCTCAGCTTGACTACAGGATGGACACTCCTTCATCGCACCAAATTGCGGACCACCGTGTGCCTGGCAGGAGTATGGCACTTTTCTCGTGGAAATGTTATTTGGGAGGCCTGAGCGGTGATGTTCCTGTGTACGCTTCACCGGCTATGGAGCAAGATTTGTCTGGGCTTCCTCCTACATACATGATGACGGGTGAACTTGACCCATTCAGGGACGAGACCATAACCTACGCACAAAGGCTGATGGCTGCGAAGGTGCCCGTTGAACTTCACGTTGTGCCCGGTGCTTATCATGCATTCGACTTGGTGCAGGCAGCTCCGATAAGCGTCAAGGCAAGGAACGAATATATTAACGCAATTAAGGAGGCGTTGAAGTAGTGAGGAAAGTTTTAGCAGTATTGTTGTTGGTCGGCCTGATGGCTGGTGCGTCGTCTGGTGAGGAGTTCAGGGCGTGGGACCTCAACGAGAGGATTCACCCACAGCTCAAAGCAGCATTTGAGGCCGCGCCCTCTCTCAACATTACGCCTGAGAGTCTGGGCGGTCTGCGCAAAGTGTTCACCCCCGAATCACTGCCCAAAGATGAGTCTGTAGAAGTCCGTGATGAAGTTACCGGCTCAGGGGTCCGTGTGAGGGTGTACAAGCCCAAGACTGAGCAGAAAGAATTTCCCGCGCTGTTATGGATTCACGGAGGCGGACACATTTTGGGACTGCCAGAACAGGACGAAGCACTAGCAATCAGGATAGCGAAGGAAGCTAAGTGTATCGTTGCTGCACCAGATTACCGGCTCGCACCAGAACACCCGTACCCTGCGGACGTTGACGACTGCTACGGGGCGTTAGTGTGGATGACGGAGAATTTGCCCGTGCGTAAGGACCGTGTAGCTGTTGCGGGACAGAGTGCGGGAGGGGGACTTACTGCGGCTGTGGCACTGCGTGCGAGGGACTCTGGAGGGCCTGCGCTGTGCTTCCAGATGCCGCTGTACCCAATGCTTGACTGCCGGAATCTCACGCCGTCAACGCACCAGATTACCGACCACAGGGTGTGGTGCCGGGACTTCAACGTTACGGCTTGGGGGATGTATCTTGCTGGAGTGAGCGGGGACGTTCCTGCGTATGCTTCACCTGCGCTTGCTGATGACCTGTCGGGGCTGCCTCCCACGTATATCATGGTTGGGACGCTTGACCCGTTCAGGGATGAGGCAATCACCTACGCTCAGAGGCTTATGCAGGCTGGGGTGCCTGTGGAGCTTCACGTGATTCCTGGAGCTACTCATGGGTTCGAGGGAATATTCTCGGAGGCAGAAGTGAGCGTGAGGGCCGTGAATGAGTACGTGAATGCGCTTGCGGAAGCGTTGAAGTAATGAGTGAGGTATACAGCTCTGGTGAAGGTATCGGGGCTGTATATTTTATGCTATAATCACGAAAAATCCATAGTAAGGAGGTTTACATGAATGAGTGAACTTGCTATAATTTTCGCAGTTCGCAGTTCGCAGT
>JAFPZI010000039.1 GCA_017417365.1 Synergistaceae bacterium | reverse complement strand
TGATCATCAATGAGGGTACGTCAATATATGCTCCGATGTTGCCGCCCGAAGCCATTGACGCAACAACTAGAATCCATGTTGCCAGAAATCCTATCAGACTTGTTAAATCCAAAACGTGTTCACCTCTGCCGTATTATTCCTGAGTTTCGTCCGCAGTGTTCGCTACTATGCATGTATAACCTGCTGCTTTCCTGAAGGCTATGATTTTCCTGTACACGTCCCGGACTTTTTCCTTCACTACGTATCTGTGGCCGTTGAGGAGACGCAAGACAGTATCCGGCGTTACGTCAATGGTCTCTATCATGTCGGAATTTAGGAGAAATGCCTCACCGTTAAGCCGATGAACCTCAATCATTAATAATAACGCCAGCCCTTCATTCTGAAATTGTAAGCATGAAAAATTAGTGTGCCGTATAAATTAGTGAATATATTATACGATTTTGACGGGAAAAAGCGATAAAATAATCATAATAATAATCACACAAAAATTTTTGTTCGGAGGTGTGCTGCTATTATTATGTCCGAAAATATTAACGAGTTCCAGAACAAAATAGAATTTCTCGTGAACGGAGGCGCATTGAAGACCCTCACAGACTACCTCAACGGCAAAGGCATTAAGGCCCTCATTGTTGAGCCTGACGAGGCCGGAAAACTCAGCGTAATTGATGCCGCAGGGCTGGTCCCTCAGAGCCTCACTCTAGACGACGAAATTACGAAGCTCTTCCCCTCAAGTATCGCACGTGAAGCGTATGTGCTTGAGTTCTCCGAAGGCTCCGGCAAGTGGCAGGGAGTCATTCAGGTCAAGGGTGAAGGCTGGAGGATATATATTCTCATGGAGACCAAGCCCGCTAATCCTTCAGGGCTAATTGAGGAACTGAAGCCCTACGCAGGGTTAATCAGGCTGTGGCAGATGTTCAAGAATATATCCAGCACAGAGAAGAAGCTCTCCCGTCTGTCGTATATGATTCTTGCCACGAAGAGCACACTAGCATCAATCTTTGAGCCGATGCCCCTGCAATACTTCGCGTCGTTCCTGACTGACGTACTGCAAGAAAGCCTGTTCCCGAAGTCCATAGCAATCCTCAAGGACGAAGGCAGCTACTTAACCGTGTTCAACGGGCAGGCCGACAGCATCCCGAGCGCAGGGGAATCTATGCGTCCCAAATCCTCCCGCCAGCTCCCGTAATCGTCAGCAGGGACTCACCCGCAGAAGTCGTTCTGCCGGTCGCTGAAGGTGATTGCCGCCTGTTCTGCCTCATGCAGTGGGACAAACTCCCCGACGAACAGACCATGAACTTCTTGGAGCTTCTCGGGAACTTGGCCGTAAGAGCTATAGCAATCAACAACTTACGCGCGCAGTCCCTCCAGGCAGAGGCAAATATCTCGTCCGGAGAATTTACGGTGCTATCACTGTCGAACGTCCTGAAGATTCTTCGGGGAGCTGAGGACAGAAAACGCTTCTTCTCGCTGCTAGTTGACATCTTCATGGAGCAGTCCCGAATGAATAACTGCCTGCTAGCCTCGTGGAACCCCTCACGCAAGGGCTACGCTATCACCGAACACCGCACAGGACACATCAAGGCCGCAATGGACACGACTCTTCTGCCGTCGTCAGGTGGGCCCGTCGAGAGCGTCAAGGTCAAGGACCCGAGCTACGACACTGCGGAGAAGTCGCCGGATTTCGTGTTCAGGTCTTGGGGTTTGGCCGGCTGCCCGTGGAAGGACTCAATGAAGGCCTCATCAATCAAGTACATTTTCCCGGTGTGCGACGATAATTCTCTAGTGGGGATAATCGCTCTCGGAGCTGCTCAGGGAGGGCGTAATGTGCTGGACCGTTCACAGCTCGCGTCTTTGCAGTTAATCGCACAGTTTGCGGCCTATGAGTTCCGAAGGTTCGAGTGATTCTGAAGGTGATATGGAATTTCTGAAGCCTGGTTTTACCAGAGAAGATTTACTGCGGATAAGTGATGAAGATCTGCCCGTGCTGGCAAGTGAGGTACGGGCATTTATTGTAGATACCGTGAGGCGAAACGGCGGGCACTTGGGTTCATCGCTGGGGGTTGTTGAGCTGACGATAGCAATGCTCCGGAAGTTCGACCCGTTCAACGACAGGATAATATTCGACGTTGGGCACCAGTCATACCCGTATAAGATTCTCACGGACAGGTTCGACAAGTTCACCACACTCAGGCTCAAGGACGGGATAGCGGGATTTCCTAGACGCACGGAGAGTCCAGCCGACCACTTCAACACCGGCCACTCGAGCACGTCAATATCTGCGGCACTTGGTTACGCTAAGGCCAGAGACTTGCTCGGGGAGAAGAGGCACGTTATAGCGTTCATAGGAGATGCTTCACTGATTAACGGTCTAGCGTTCGAGGCGTTGAACTATGTGCAGGAGACCAACACGCGATTAATAATCATCCTCAACGACAACCGCCACTCAATCAGCAACAGGGTCGGAGGGTTCTCAACGATGCTGGCGAGATTGTCGGCGAATACTCTCTATCGGAGGGTGAAGAACTCAATCAAGAGGCATGCGGGAGTGAGATTCAGCAGACCCCTCGAGAAGTTCAGGGACTTCATGAAGATTCTTGTGAAGCCGAGCAACATGTTCGATGAGCTGGGAATCAACTATTGGGGACCGTTCGACGGACACGACATCAGGAGGACGGAGCAAGTATTGGACTTGGCCAAGAGCTATTACCGTCCCGTACTCTTGCACTTCACGACGAAGAAGGGTAAGGGTCTCCCTGAAGCCGAAGAGAACCCGACGAAGTACCATCAGGTTGCGCCAATGGGAGAAGCTAAGGGGCGGACTTGGAGTGAGGCAGCCAGCGAGATAGCCGAAGAGTTAGCGCGGAAGGACTCACGGATTGTGTGTTTCACTGCGGCAATGTCTACGGGAGTGAAGCTCGAACACTTTGCCCGGGATTTCCCCAGAAGATTCTTCGACGTTGGAATCGCTGAAAGCCACATGCTCACGATGGCTGCGGGGCTCGCTGCTGGAGGTATGAGGCCTTGGGTGTTCATCTACTCGACGTTCCTACAGCGGGCGATGGATCAGCTTATGCACGACATAGCACTACAGAACTTGCCGGTTGTCCTGATGGTCGACAGGGCGGGGCTTGCCGGGTCAGACGGTGATACTCATCAAGGACTGTTAGACATTTCTTGGGGGCGGGCGATTCCTAACCTAGAGATTTACGCTCCGTGTGATGAAGGGTCATTGCGAGATGCCATGCTCAAAGCTGCGGTGCATGACGGGCCGACTCTGATTCGTTACCCGCGCGGAAGAATCCCGGTGCAGAATCTCGCTCCGGCACTCAATGATGAAGGTATCGTGAAGATTCATGACGGGCAAGAATGGGCATTGTTCGCGCATGGTTCGAGCGTGGGAGCAATCCTTGAGGCCAGAAGGTTAGCAGAAAGTGAAGGGCTACCTTTGCCTGCCGTCTATGAGGTCAGGAAGGTTAAACCCCTCAACAGCAAAATCATTCACGACTGCGCAGAGCGTTATTCGGTTCTCGGAGTCATGGAGGAAAACTACATGCCCGGAGGTCTGGGTGAGGCTGTTGCGGCAATCATCGCTGAGGGGAATTTTACCCGGCCGGCCCGGCTCGTGAGGTTCGGAGTGCCTGATGTCTGTGTAAAACATGCCACACAGGAAGAGCAGAGAGAGCTTTACGGCCTGACTGCTGAGGACGTTATAGCGAGGTGCAAGCCATTTCTGAGGGGTCATGAAGGATAAAGAACGCCTCGACAAGTTGGCGGCAGAACTCGGCCTCACTGACACCCGCACCAAAGCCCAAGCCCTAATCATGGCCGGAAAAGTCCGCGTGAATGGTCAGGTAATCACCAAAGCCGGAGCAATGTTCACACGGGACTCAGAAATCACTATCGACGAGATCCCCAAGTGGGCCGGCAGAGGTGCTCAGAAATTATTGCGTGCGTTCGAGGTCTTCCCGATTGACGTTAGGGGCAAAGTCTGCGCGGACTTCGGAGCGTCAACGGGAGGCTTCACCGACGTATTGCTTGCCAACGGTGCACGGAAGGTCTACGCGGTCGATGTCGGTTACGGGCAATTGCTCTGGAGGCTCGCGAATGACCCCCGAGTGGTCGTGATGGACAGGACTAACGCAAGGTACTTGGCCGCTGAAGATTTCCCCGAACAGGTGGAGTTCGCTTCGTGCGATGTGTCGTTCATATCGCTTAGGTTAATTCTGCCTGTCCTTGACGATGTCGCTCGTGAAGCCGTCGTTCTCATTAAGCCCCAATTCGAGGCCGGCCGCGCAAAAATCTCTAAGGGCGTGGTGAGGGACAAAGCTATTCACTCAGAAGTCATTGATAACGTTCTAGAGTTTGTGAGGGATGAGACAAGTTTTGTGGTGAAGGGCCTGACCTATTCGCCGATAAGAGGGCCGGAGGGAAATATAGAGTTCTTGTGCCACCTCGCGCATTCTGGAG
>JAFPZI010000038.1 GCA_017417365.1 Synergistaceae bacterium | reverse complement strand
TGCTTGCTGAAGGTCTTTGCTCCTGTGCTGCCGGCGTCAACGACCGTAGTAACTCCCGACGAAAAACACACGGCCTCCGCGGGAATGCCTATTTTTGCCAGAGGGTAGACGTGAGCGTGGTGGTCAATCAGTCCGGGGACGACTAGGCAGCCGGAAGCGTCGAGTTCACTCACGGCTGGGGCGTTGATTTCGGGAGCAAGGGCAGAGATTTTCCCGCCCTCAACAGCTACGTCAAAGGCTCCGTGAATATTATTTGCAGGGTCTATAACTGTTCCGTTCTTGATGAGTAGTTGATACATTCATAATCACTCCTTCATGTTTGCGCAGATAATTCTTCCCAGTTCTTCGGGGGTAATCATGTGGTCCCTGCCCCTGTGAATCATTCTGTGGCAGTTGGAGCATAACATTACGAGGTCGTTGTTCAGGTCTGTGATGCGTTCACCCTCTGAGACCGGCTTTTTGTGGTGAACCTCAATGTATCCGGCTCCTAACTTCCCGTATACTTCCTCGAAATCGAAGCCGCATACTTCACACTTGAGGTGCTTGCCCCTCAAGAAAGCTCTCCGCACACCGGCATCACGCTCATATGTTGTTGTGTAGAGGGTCCTTGCTGCGCCCTCAGGGTGATACACGCTCTCTTCGGGGTTAGCGGGGTAAGTCTTTGTTACTGCCGCCCAAAGTTCCCTAAGTGTGGGGAGTACTTCATCTTTGATTCTTGTTCCTGAGGCTTGAGGGTGCCAAAATTGCTCTGGACATCTCTCGTCAAGTATCGATGCGTCTAGAATATCCTGCGTCTTGTAGTTCAAGAGAGTATCCCATTCTCCCTCTATGTAGTTGATAGTTTTGTCGGCCCTCTCGTCGTCCCAGTGTACATCCTCAAAGTTAGCCTCAATGATAATCCCATGACCGAGAATCCCGCGCGGGGGTTTTCCCAGCTTGATTAAGAAAAATTCGTCGCCTTCCTGTACTTTTTTGCTCTGGCATGACCACGCTTCTATTATGGGATGTTCCGCAGATGCCTCTTCACATCTTTCGTCGTAGTCCTCCCAGTGCCACTTGTCTGGGTTCCACGTCAATAACCATACTGCCATTTCTACACACCCTTTCCGTAAAATATAGCTCATAGTACCTCAAATTCTGTCTGTCGGTGTCCAACGTCAACACCCTCTCTCCCCATAAAATATAACCCCGCGAATCTCTCCGCAGGGTCATCCTTTCTTCACAAAAACTCTACAGCTCCCCCTCTTCAGGCTCGTGGTACTCCTTGCCTTCCTCTTCCGCCTTCTTACGCCCCCTGAGGTTCGTTATCACTGTGTAGGTGCAGAACACTACCGCAATAATCAGGAACGTACACGATATAGGCCTCGTGATGAAGATCATCCAGTTTCCGTGCGAAGCCTGCAGTGCCATGCGTAAATTCTCCTCAAACATTTTCCCCAGTATGAACCCGATGATTAACGGCGTTGAAGGAATCCTGAAGCACTTGAACATCAGCCCCAGCAGCGCAAAGAACAACACACACTGAACGTCAAAAACTCTGCTGTTGCTCGAATACGCCCCAACACAGCACATTATCATGATTATCGGCAGAAGTATGTGCTTGGGGATGTCTAGGAGTTTGGCGAATATCCTCAGGCCCGCACGCTCAAAGATTAGCATGAAGAAGCTCGCCACGATTAACGCAAAGTATATCCCGTACACGTATACTCCGCTCTTGTCGAAGATTAGCGGCCCGGGGTTGATGCCGTGAACCAGCAGGCCCCCCAAGAACACCGCAGCTACTGTGTTGCCGGGAATGCCCATGCACAGCAGCGGAACGAGTGAACCCCCAATAACCGCGTTGTTCGAGGTCTCTGAAGCTATTACCCCGTCAATAATCCCCGTCCCGAATTTTTCCGGGTGCTTCGAGCGCGACTTCTCCGCAGTATACGCCAACAATCCCGCTGTTGACCCCCCGATGCCCGGCAAAATCCCTATCACTATTCCGATGATTGACGAGATTATCGCGTTCGGTATCTGCTGGATGAACTCTATCATGCTTATTCCGTAACCCTTCAGCTGGTATTTCTTCTGCTCGAGCCTCCTTGAGAGAGTCTTACGCCCAAAGCCCGCTAGAATAATATCCGTTACCGCAAACACTCCGATTAAGAGCACCGTAATATCAAACCCGTTAAGCAGCTGGTAATTCCCGAAGGTGTAGCGGACTTTCGTATCAATCGGAGCCATTCCGACCATCGAGAGGGCTAATCCAGTGAGGCCGGCAATAAGTCCGTTGAGCAAATCTTTACCCGACAAGGCAGCAATAATCGTGAGGGAGAACACAGCTACTGAGAAATACTCAGCGGGCCCGAAGAGCAGGCACACTTTTGCGAGCATGGGACTTATGAACATTAACGCCAAAATTCCCAAGATTGACCCGATGAATGAGTACAGGATACCCACACCGAGTGCACGTCCTGCTTCACCCTTCTCGGCCATCGGTCCGCCGTCGAACACCGTAGAGATTGACGAAGGAGTCCCGGGAATCTTGAGGAGTATTGCGGAGATTAACCCTCCGGAAATCCCGCCCATGTACAACCCCACTAGAAGTGCTATTCCCCGCGTGGCCTCAAGTGAGAACGTCATCGGCAGGAACAACACTACCGCCATTGTTGCGCTCAGGCCGGGAACTGACCCGAAGATTATCCCGATTACAGTACCTACCCAGATTAGGAGCAAGCACATCGGGTTGAACACGTTAGCTAACGCAGCAGTTATCATGAATATTCCCTCCCTAGAATCCAAATACGCCCACAGGAAGCGGCATCTTTATCACGAACACGAACAGGGCATCAACAGCTACAGGCAATATCACTGCAACGAGGGCGAACAGAAGAATTTTACGGTTGGTCTTGTCGCTCAGAAGGAGCATTTGCAGGAAGAGATATACCGCGCTCGCAACGATGAACCCAACAGGCTCAAATGCCAGCATGTACAGAAACATCAACACAATTGTTCCCACACCGCCCAAAAAGTCTTGGTCAAATACTATCTTCTTGTTCTCCTCCTTGAGGCCCGTGAAGAGTGTGTAGAGCAGCTTGCTGGCTCCAGTAACGACAATGCACCAGCCGATTAACGTCGGGACAAACGCAGAGCCCACATCAGAACGTATGACCCTCCTAACGTCCTTGACGAAGTAAATCATTGCCGCACCGAACGCAAGCACAATGATTGAGCACAGAATATCGCGCGTCTTGTTGGTCATGAAATTTCTACCTCCCTGTTAAGAATAAACCGCCTGCACTTCTTCAGCACAAGCGGATAACTTTTCTCTATGCTACTCTACTGCTAATCCGGCCTCGAGTTCTTTGACTTCCGCGGGGTCCTCAACGTTCATCTGTGCCGCGTCCCTGAAGAGCGGCTGTGCGTAATAGACTCTCAGGACTTCAGCGAATGACGGGTCATTAAGAACGATTTCCTTGCAGATACTTGCGAGCTTGTCGACGATTTCTTGGGGTGTCCCTTTGGGGAATTTGATCTCGTACTTCTTGGCAGTAACGACACGGTCATAGCCGAGCTCAGTGAACGTAGGGAAGTCGATACCCGGCACCCTCTGCTTTGACATTACCGCGAGGCAGATTAGGTCTCCCTTCTCTATGTAGTCCTTGACCTGCATATAGTTCGCTGCGAGAATGTCAACCTGTCCGCCCAACATTGCCGCCATGCGTTCACCGCCCGAAGTCCCTACGTTGATGTTGTCGAACTCCACGCCTGCCTGACGCTCAAGCATCGTCCCGACGTACTCAGTCGTTGAGCCGAAAACTGTGGAGTAACGGACTTTGCCGGGGTTCTTCTTTGCGTAGTCGAGCATGTCTGCGAGGGTCTTCCAGCCTTTGCTGTACTGCTTGTACTCGCCGTCGGGAGCAATCGCAACGAGTGAGTAAGTCTCGTCAATAGCGACAGTGCAGCAGTTCACGAAGTCGGTAGTGTAGGAGAAGTCGACCATTCCCGTAGCTTCCTGAACGAGGGCCGCGCCGGTGTGGTTGAACAGTAACGTGTAGCCGTCGGGTTTCTTGTTCATTACGTCCATAGCCGCAACGATTCCCGAGCCGCCCTGCTGGTTGATGACTACGAACGTCTGGCCGGTGATCTTGCTGACCCTCTGGAACAATTGACGGCAATACGTATCAGTGTCCCCGCCCGCTCCGTAGGGAAGTACGACGTTGACCGTGCCCGTAGGCCAGTCCACAGCGAGTGCTGAACCCGCACAAACCATTACCATAACTGCGACAACGATACCTGCTAAAACTTTCTTCATGATGAAGCCTCCTTAACTGTATTTTTTCTCGTCCCACAGAGCGTAAATCTTGCCGAACTCTTTGGGGACTATTCCGTGTAATTCCTGATTGAGGCCAAGTGCGGCGGTGCGTGCTAACCTTTCCTTAGTGCCCATTGCCATTAATGGTTCTACACCGACTTCCTTCATGAGCTCCATAGATTCACCGACCTCGAAACTTCTGCGCTCAGAGTGAATCAAATCCGCTCCTGCCATCCTCAACGCAATATCCTCGAACTTGTCGCGGTTCATGGAGTTCGAGATTGAGGAGAGAATGTAGTCCTCGACTCCGCACTTCCTCGCGAACAGGAGAGTCTCTACTATCAAGCCCTCGATGCCCTTCATGAACACCGAACGGACCAGCTTAATCTTTGAGGCTTCACCGGCCTTAGTGTTGTCGGGGTCGTCTGGGTTGACTAGGGTAATCTTCATGTTGTAGGGGGTCATGAGGTCGTGCCACTTCTTGCAGCCTTTGCCGGAAGCCAGAATGGGTACTTTGTGGCCAAGAGCCATGAGTGAGCCGAGCATTGCGGAGTCTATGTAGTCAGCACCGAGAGCGGCATAGGCTTTGGCTTGGGCTTCCTTGATTGGGGGAAGGGCGGTGGTTACGTCGGCGAAGAGCTGTCCGGGTTTTGCGTAGGGTCTGAGGCCGTCTGCAGTTGATGCGGTGAATCTTGCTGGGACGGCGATAACGATAATGTCGCTGTTCTCGACTAACTCTTTCGACGAGAATACGGCTTTGATGTCCGCGTCCTTGCACCTGTTGAGGACGGTATCACGCATTGGGCCTTCTTTGTCCATCACAACGTCATATGCTTTGATGTCTTCGAGGCCTTCATTGCGGAGACCTTTGCCCATGTTGTAGGCGGCCTCCCCGAATCCGATAAAACCTAGTGAGAATCCCATTAGAGTTTTCTCCCTTCATGATGTAAATTTTGTGTGGAATTGTGAACTTGAGGAAATTATATCATTCACACACTCACAATATAAAATCGTTAATACTTGTCATTCTCACAAAATTATTTGTTGGGAGGCTGGGCAAAATTGGGGCGGCTGTTAGCCCGTCAGCGTCCTCCTGAGTGAACGCAAACCTCATCTGTGATAACGCATCATCAAAACACGTCCTGTACTCCCTGAACCACCCCTGAAGATACGCCTCAAGTTCCGCACTCTCAAAATCTCCCTGCCGTAACGACTTGGCCGGGTACGTTGAACATACTCATGAATGGTGAAGCAACTCTAACCGGCGAGCCAGACCCAACGCTTGTTCTGACAGCAAGACAGGATCAGGCTCGGACACTGCGGGGGAAATATGCGCACATTCTTCAGGCGGTCAAAGTAGGCTGTACTTCACTATAAAAATTTTTGCCCTCTGTCTATAATTTAGGTGAAGGGTAAATTTTTTGGAGAGGAGGCAACAATCATGATGTACACATACTCATTTGAGCTTGACGAGAGGGACAAGAAATTTCTTGAGGCTTATGCTAAGGAGACCGGCGAGTCCGTCGGAGAGATGGCCAAGAACGTTTTGCTTGAACACGTCGAGGACATTATGGATCTGCGAGTAGCGGAACAGGCACACGCGGAATATTTAGCTGACCCTGTAACGTATTCTCACGAGGAAGTAGGCAGAAGGCTGGGGCTCATAAAATGAAGTATAGAGTAGATTATGACAAGAAGGCAGATAAGCAGCTCCGCAAAATGGATTTGTCCGTCAGTTCAAGGATATACGACTGGATAGGCAAAAACCTTGAGGGCTGTGAAGACCCCAGAGCATACGGCAAAGCGTTAAAGGGTACTTGGGAAGGCTACTGGCGTTATCGTGTCGGCGACTACAGAATAATAGCGGACATTCAAGACGATAAGATTCTGATTCTCGTTACAGAAGTCGGACACCGCAGAGAAGTTTACGAATAGGAGGCTCAACCATGATTGACACAATGAGAGACACATTCACACGAATCTTCGGCACAAACTCAAACCCCATCCCGTTCTTCTCGCCCGGACGGGTCAACCTCATCGGCGAACACACTGACCACGAAGGCGGTTACGTATTCCCCTGCGCAATAGACTTCGGAATTTACGCCCTAGCACAAACCAGACCCGGCCGAACATTACGGCTCTACTCTATGAACTTCGACGGCACGTCCTCCCCAGCGTTTGAGGCAGCTTACGACGACATTCACGCGAAAATCTCCGGCCCGCGCTCTTGGGTGAATTACCCGCTCGGAATCGTCAGCGTCCTCAAGACTCACGGCTTCACGTTCACCTCAGGACTCGACATCCTCTACTCCGGCAACCTCCCGGACGGTGCGGGACTCTCCTCGTCGGCAGCTCTTGAAGTCCTCACCGTGCGAATCTTCAGCGACCTTCTCGGACTGGACATTGACGGGGTGAAAGCCGCGCTCTACTCACAGGAGGCGGAGAATAACTTTGTCGGAATGCACTGCGGAATAATGGACCAATTCGCCGTCAGCATGGGCAGGAAGAATAACGCCGTCCTCCTCAACTGCTCAACTCTCGAATACTCCTACGCACCCCTTGAGCTAGGAAACTGCAGGATAATCATCACCAACTCAAACGTTCCTCACTCACTCGTAGGCTCTGAGTACAACTTACGCAGGACCCAGTGTGAAGAGGCCCTGTCCGACATCAAGAAGGTTAGGGATATTTCGTGTTTGTGCGACCTGAGCGAGGATGAGCTTGACGAGTATTCGTACTGCGTGAAGAATCCCGTGAACCTCCGTCGCGCCCGTCATGCAGTCAGCGAGAACGCCAGAGCAAAGAGGGCAGCTGAGTCCCTCAAGGCCGGGGACTTGGCCAAGTTCGGAAGGCTGATGAACGCTTCACACGTCTCACTGAGGGACAACTACGAGGTTACGATTCCAGAACTCGATGTATTGGCCGGACTCGCTTGGGAGCTGCCGGGAGTTGTCGGCTCAAGGATGACCGGCGGAGGGTTCGGGGGATGTACGGTGAGCATTGTTGAGAGTGAACACGCTGAAGAGTTCGTGAGGGTCGTCGGGCGTGAGTATGAGTCCAAGACGGGACGTAAGGCCAGCTTCTACACCACAGGCAGTGCTGACGGTGCGAGGAAGTTATAGAGAAACATTCTGCCCTCTGCTGTGAAATTCATGGCGGAGGGTTTTATTATGCCCGCAAATTCCGAATACATAACCGCGATTTTCAGCTATAATATTTCCACCCAACCAATAATCTTTTCACAGGAGGTTAGTACAGTTGAAACGCTTCACACGTATATTCTTTACTGCACTGCTCGTTCTCACATTGTGTGCGTCGATCGTCTGCGCTGAAGATGCCGCACCATCGGCGTGGAAGTTCGACCACAAAGTCATTATCGTTTGTCCTTGGGGAGAAGGCGGCGGTGCTGATGCCACACTCCGTGCGCTAGTCCCGCTCCTCAGCGAAAAAATAGGCCAGCCTATCGAGGTCCTCAACGTTACGGGCGGAAACGGCGTAAACGGCGCATCATTCGTCCGCAACAGGGAAGCAGACGGCTACACGTTCATGCTCGGGACACAGAGTCTTTTGATTCAGGACGTTGTGGGAGAAATGCCCTTCAAGTTCATGGATGAGTTCGTGCCCGTAGCAAGACTGGTCCACGCAATAGACGTTATCGCTACCTCACGCACGGCTATGGAGGAGAGAGGCTACAAAACCTTCAGCGAACTCCGCGATTACATCAAGGCCCACCCCTTCAGCATAAGCATCGGAATGCTCACGAGAGTCGGCGTTGACGGATTATCATTCAAACAGGCAACGGAAGGACTCAATATCCTTGAAGTTGACTATCCTACGGGCGGCGGCATGACTGAGGCACTCATTCGCGGACAGATTGACCTCATGGTTACGGGAACTCAGGAAATCACCCCACAGATTGAGGCAGGAGAAATTATTCCGCTGTTGGTTCTCGCCGAAAAGAGAATGAACAGGTACCCGAACGTCGAGTGTGCTAAGGACTTGGGCATCAATGCGTTCTTGGGTTCAGAGCGTGGAATTTTCGCCAAGAAGGGAACTCCTCAGGGAGCTATTGACACACTCGAAGCCGCAATCACCGAGATAACCGGGACTCAGGCTTGGACGGACTTCCTCCAGCAGGGAGGCTATGACGAAAGACCGGGCTTCGCGAACGCCGCAGACTACAAGGCAACTCTCGAGGCCGAGTACAAGACCTTCACCGACATGCTCAAGCCTGCCGCACCCGCTCCCGGAAAAGCTCCGGCCAAGAAAGCCGCCGCTCCCTCAACACGTCTCGCAATAATCGGCTTCGTGATGGTGTTAGTGCTGATTATCTGCCTCATCAAGAAAATCGTTATTCCTCCGATTGCGTTCATTCTTCTTCCGACGATTGCGGCACTCGCGGCAGGGTTTGACCCTCTCGCTATCAACAAGTTCGCCGCTTCGGGCATAAGCAAGATGGTCAGCACGGTATCTCTGTTCGTGTTCTCGATTTCGTTCTTCTCACTCATGAGCGATCAGGGAGTGTTTGACCCAGTTGTGAACTTCCTCATCAAGAAGGCAGGCACCAACGTAACGGCAGTGCTCTGCGCTACGGCGGCTGTGGCGGTAATCGGGCACCTTGACGGCAGTGGAGCTACTACGTTCATCATCACGATTACGGCAATGCTCCCGCTGTTCAAGAAGCTCAAGATGGACAACAGAGCGTTAATGATGCTCGTGTGCGTAGCTATCGGCGTTATGAATGTCTGTCCTTGGGGAGGCCCGACAATCCGTGCGGCTACAGTTCTTGAGACAGACCCCAACGTACTGTGGCACAGGCTCCTTCCTGTTCAGGGCTTCATGCTTGCGGTTACGTTTATAGTTGCGTTCCTTCAGAGCGGGATCCAGAAGAGGAGGATAAAGAAGCTCGGCCTGACTATGGACGACTCAGCAGTTGAGGCCAAAGCAGCCGACGACAACAAGCCGAAGGTATCGACAGCCCTTCAGTGGTGGAACTTCTGCGTAGTCGTTGCGGTTATCGTTGTCCTGATGATGGGTCTGCTGAACCCCGCGTATACGTTCATGCTGGCACTTGCTCTTACCCTTCCGTTCAACATCAAGAGCCTCAAGGAGCAGAACGGCAAGCTGAAGAATTACGGAGTTGCGGCAATGTCGATGGTTGTTACACTGTTTGCTGCCGGAATCTTCACTGGAGTCCTGAGCGGTACGGGAATGCTCAACGCTATGGCCTCCGCAGTCGTTACGGTAATTCCGCCGGCTCTCGGACGCTACACACACTTCATAGTGGCGTGCTTCGCGGTGCCGTTAATCATGTGCTTAGGTACGGACAGCTTCTACTTCGGGCTTCTGCCAGTCGTTGTGGGAATAGCCTCACAGTTCGGAGTGAACCCTATGGACGTTGCGTGCGTGCTGCTCGTTGCTGAGAACGTCGGAGTCATGATTTCCCCGTTGAGCCCGGCTATGTATCTTGGTCTGGGACTTCTGGAGATTGACGTAGGCGAACACATCAAGTACTCTCTTGCGTGGATTTGGTCAGTAAGCATTCTCGCAATCGTAGCCTGCATAGTTTTGGGAGTAACTCCGCTGTAAACTTTTAGGGCACAAGAATCTTTTACTGTCGCTGTTGTAGAATCACGGCGGCAGTATTTTTTTACCCACAAGGAGGAAATCTCATGAAGAATAAAGTTTTTGGAGCATTGCTGATTGTCGTTGTCATGTGTTCGTGTGCTTGGGGTGCAATCACTGAGGCAACGGTCGAGCGTGCGTGGCAGAGGATCGCTAAGGCAGACGGCTTCCCCCTCGTCAAAGTCAACTACGAGAACGACAACTCACCGAATGCTTGGGTAGCGTTCAAATCCCAGAATGACTACACGATTCACGTAACTCGGAGCCTCATGAAGATTCTCAACACTGAGGACGAGATGGCCGGAATATGGGGGCATGAGATAGGGCACGTAAGACTTGGCCACTACACAAAGGGGAGATTGCGTAATGCAGGGTGGTCGATAGCCAGTAAGCTCTTGGCCAAAAAGACCGGCAAACTCACTCAGACCGTCGGGCAGGTCGGAATGAACTTGGCGGAAAAAGGTTTCAGCAGACAGCAGGAGACCCAATCCGACGAATACGGGGTGAAGCTCCTCGTGAAAGCCGGTTATGACCCAATGGGACTCTATTACGCTATGAAGGCCTTCAAGGATAACGGCTTCGGCACTAAGTCGGGAATCGCTAACTGGTTCAGCACACACCCTGCGACAACTGAGAGGCTCGCGGCACTTCAGGGGTTCGCCAAGAAGTATGGAGGGAAGCAATGAGGAAAGTTTTTGCGGGACTGATCCTGTGCGTGATGGTCTGTGCTTGTGCGGAGGCCTCAATCACGAAGCAGACAGTGGAAGCTGCGTGGCTGAGAATCTCCCGTGCCGCAGGACTCAAGCCCATACCAATAATCTATGAGGACAAGGACGCACCTAACGCTTGGGTAAAGTTCAAGACGGATAAGAATTTCACCGTCCACGTAACGAAGGGCCTCATGAGGATTCTTAACCGTGAGGACGAGATAGCCGGAGTACTTGGCCACGAGATAGGACACATCAAGCTCGGGCATTACGGCAAGAGGGTCGGGCGGAAAGTCGGCTGGACAATGCTCGGGATACTCTTGGGGCGCGCGGGCGGTCTCGCTCAGGCTGCCGGGAACGTGGGAATAAACTTGGCGGAGAGCGGGTTCTCACGAGGTCAGGAGGTCGAAGCTGACGACTACGGCACGGAACTTCTCAAGAGTGCTGGCTATGACCCTTACGGACTCTATCGTGCGATGAAGGCCTTCGCTGACAACAAGTACGTAACTCAGCCGAACGGGTTCAACTCCCACCCGCCGACAGCCCGGAGGCTCCGGCACATTTGGGAGAAAGCTAAAGAGGTAAGCGGCAAAAAGTAGAGGAGAATGGGAAAAATTATGATTAGGAAATTCGCGCTAGTTCTTGTGATTCTTTGTGTGATTGCGGGGAGTGCGTGTGCTTATTCCGGCAGCGGGACGAGTGCAAGCCCTTACGTCATAGAGTCATACTCGGACTTCACAACGTTAATGACGAACTCGAACAGGGCAGCATACTTCAAGCTGTCGTGCGATATTCAGCTCTCGGGTTACGGAGATTGGGAGCCTGTGGGAACATCAAGCAGTCCCTTCACCGGCCAATTCGACGGGCAGGGACATACTATCTATATCGACATCGGGTTACTGCCTGTGGTTGTCGGTGAGTACGTGAAACTGACTTACGACAGGTCATTATTCGGCGTGGTCGAGTCGGACGGGGACGCTATAGTGAGCCTCGACGTTGAGGGGAAAGTGTTCGGCTATAACGCTGGGGGCCTAGTCTCAATCCTGAAGTCCGGCAACATTCGTAACTGCTCATTCTCTGGAGACATAACCGTGAAGACCAGCCCGGCGGGTGAGGACGCTATGGATGAGCTTATCTATGAGCTTGGCGATGATGATATTCTTGACGCTAACGGAGTCGAAATCTATGACGACGTAAGCACCAAAACCGTAGCCTACGGGAAAATCAACGCCGGGGGCCTCGTTGCTGTAATGCTCGGAGGGACTATCGAGAACTCCAGCTTCAGGGGGAGCATTACTGCAAGTGCGGATTTGACTTCTTCGAGCGCAGGAGGAATCGTCGGCCGAATGCTTCAGGACAGCGGGTCAATCTCTGGCTGTTACGTCGAGAACGAGACAATCATCACCGCCTCAACCACGACCAGCGGCTACGGAATCATTGCGACCGCCGGAGGGATTGCCGGTTACGCCAACACCGCACTAACCACGAAGATAGAGTCCTGCGACTTTGAGGGCACGGTGAACAGCACATATTACGCGGGAGGTATCGCCGGAGAAGTTCACGGTACGGTCCTCACGGGCAACACTGTGCACCCGAACTCCACAATAACCGGCTCGTATTCAGCTGGAGGCATAGCTGGCTACATGGCTTCGGGAGGTTCAGCCATAAGCAACGACGTAGAGATAGGCTCTGTTGTCTCGTCCGACGGCTGGAGCGCAGGAGGAATCATCGGCCTTCTCGAGACCAACAAGGGAGCCGTTAGCAGCAACAATTCTGACGCGACAATCTCGGGTTCAGCGTCCTACAACGGCGGGATTGTCGGTGCTTTGGGGACGGGAACGAAGGCTTCTGTTGCGGTCGGGAGCGGCAACACCTACAGCGGAGCCTCTTACGGGATCGGCCGCGACGAGAACGGTAACGCCATCGACGGCAGCACCACATCTCACACGAACTCATACTACATTACGACAACGAGTCTCGCTTCGGCGGTTCAGGGGACGTTCTACAGTGCTGACCTCAAGACTAACGCGTCTTCTGGAGCTGCGGTAACTTGGACCTACACGGGGAGTCTTCCCGACGGTTTGAGCCTCGACAAGTCCACAGGAAGACTTTCGGGAGTCCCGAGCGTAGTGGGCACTTACACCTTCACCGTACAAGCCGAACTCACGGGAAGCGGCCTCACCCAGAAACAGGAACTCTCAATCACGGTCAACAACGCCTTCACGATTTACACGGCGGGGAGCCTCACTGCGGCGGCTGGCGAATGGTATTCACTGGTCTTCTCCGCTGATGCCTCACTCACCTACAGCGGAGACGCTATACCCGGCCTCACGATACCCGGTCTCACAGTTCCATCAAGCGGGGGAAAAAGTCTCACGATTTCCGGCTACCCGACTCTTGCCGGCGAGTTCACCTTCTCGGTTGAGGGAGCCTCAGGGGATCTCAGGGCAACGACAGGGACATTAACGCTCACGGTTGACCCTGCCGTGTGGATTACTACAACGTACATCAGCCCGAACACCGCAACCGTAGGCACACCCTACACCGCAAGTATTGCCTTGTCTTCAACGTCTTCGGCCAAGTCCAGCGGTACGAGCCTCACGTGGAGCATCGCTGATGGTGCACTGCCTTCGGGACTCACGATTACCGGAGACTTGTCGGGAGGGAGAATTTCGGGAACGCCAACAGAGTCGGGATCGTTCGACTTCACAGCAGAAGCCTCATTGCGCAAGACCGTCGGGGGAGTCGTCGTCTACCTAACTGACAGCATGGACTACACGCTATACGTTGTGCCGGGCCTCTACATCATCACACCCAGCCTTCCGTCGGGCCGAGTCGGTGCGGAATATTCTGCGACACTCTCGGCTTATTCGTCGGCAACTTGGGGGCTGATTTCGGGGAGATTGCCTGCGGGACTCACCCTCACAAATTCTGACGGCAGCGGAATAATCTCCGGCACTCCCACAGAATGGGGAACCTTCCCGATAACCGTGCAGGCTTCGGACAGTTCGCACACAGTAACTAAGGACTACTCTATCTATATCGTGTCTGCGGACTCGTCGGCAGTCTCAATCACGACAAGCTCAACCCTCCCTGAAGGCAAAGTAGGAACTGCCTACAGCTACACCCTAATCACCAACGCACCATCAGGACAGACCATAACGTGGGGCGAGGCAAGCAGTAATCTCGCGTCGATAGGCCTGACCCTGAGCGAGGCCGGAGTCTTGAGCGGGACACCTACGGCAGCTGCTGACAATTTCCAGTTCACCGCACAGGCTGTTACGGGGGGCGCAACACTCACTAAGGACTTCACGATAACTATACGGCCCTCGAGCGCGATAACCATAATCACGTCCACGCTTCCGTCGGTGAAGGCTGGAGCTTATTACTCACAGACATTGACCACCGAAGCATCTGCGGACTCCAAAATCTGGTACGTTGACAGCGGGGACTTTCCTGCAGGGCTGACTCTTGGCCGTGAGACGGGAATAATCTCGGGAACTCCCACAGAAGCGGGAAGTTACACGTTTAGGGTGAGGCTTATTGCTGGAAGTGAGTCGACAACGAAAGTCTTCACCCTCACGGTAACGCCGGTAATCTCGATAATCACGAGCACACTCCCTGTGGCAAAAGTTGCAGAGGCCTACTCATTCACCCTCAACGCATCACCCTACTCTATGAAGTTTACATGGTCGGGCATCGGGAATCTTCCTCCGGGACTCAGTCTTGACGTTGCCGGAAGAATCGCAGGGACTCCCACGATTGCCGGAGAGTATGCGTTCACCGTTCAGGCCTCATCAGGGGACTT
>JAFPZI010000037.1 GCA_017417365.1 Synergistaceae bacterium | reverse complement strand
TCCTACCTCCTTCAAACGATAAAAAAAGTACCCCCCCGATTCACACGAAGGGGCACAGCAAAATTAGGCCTTGTACGCGGTGTAAATCTCAAGGAATGACGCGGGCTTCAGTGAGGCACCTCCGACCAATGCGCCGTCAATGTCCGCCATAGAGAGCAGCTCTTTAGCGTTTGAGCCCTTCACGCTTCCGCCATAGAGAATTACTGCCTTAGGCTGGCCGATGAGCTTCCTGCTCCAAGCACAGACTTCTTCAGCCTGATCGGGTGTGGCTGTCTTGCCGGTGCCGATTGCCCACACTGGTTCGTAGGCGTAAATTATCTTGGCCTTCTCAGCATCGGTGAGGCCGTCAATCGCGCTCCTTAGCTGGCGTTCCATAACGGTAAACGTGTTGCCGGACTCGCGTTCCTCTAGGGTCTCTCCGTAGCAGAGTACGGGAATTATTCCGGCATCAAGTACGGCCTTAGTCTTCTTGGCGATAACTTCATCGCTCTCAAGGAAGATGTGCCTGCGCTCGCTGTGGCCAAGAATGATGTGCGTTACGTCATATTCCTTGAGCATGGGTATCGAGATTTCTCCCGTGAAGGCTCCCTTAGGCTCATAGTAGACGTTCTGAGCACCGAAGACGATACCGCACTTCTTCGCGCCCTGAGAGAGCGGCCAGAGTGAGGTGAACGGGGCAAAAATTCCCACCTCGAGGTCGTCAGCGTCCTTGAACGGAGCATAGGCCGGAGCGAAATCCACAAAGAATTTCTCCGTCTCCGAGTAGGTGTTGTTCATCTTCCAGTTGCCGTAGAGGTAAATTTTCTTGCTCATGGTTCACACGCTCCTTATACCCTGAAAGGCTCCATGCCAGGTAACTTTTTGCCCTCGCAATACTCAAGGCTTGCTCCTCCGCCGGTCGACACGTGAGAGACCTTGTCGGCTACCTTGAACTGACGCACTGCGCTGGCCGTGTCCCCTCCGCCGATTACTGTTGTGGCTCCCTTAGCGGTTACTGCTGCGACTGCCTGAGCGAGCTCATCCGTACCCTTCGCAAATTTCGCGTCCTCAAAGACTCCCATAGGGCCATTCCACAGAACGGACTTTGCTCCGTCAAGAGCTGCAACGAAGAGCTTGACTGTCTCGGGACCGATGTCGAGGCCCATTTTGTCAGCGGGCATTGAGTCGCTGGAGACTATTTCCGTGTCGGTAGCGTCCATGCCAGAGGCTACAACGCTGTCGACTGGTAGAAGAATTTTCACGCCCATATCTGCGGCCTTCTTGAGGGTGTTGCTTGCGAAGTCGAGGCGTTCAGTGTCGCATAAGGACTTGCCGATCTCTTTGCCCTGAGCCTTGAGGAAAGTATAGGCCATTCCTCCGCCGATGAGTATCGTTGTTGCCTTGTCGAGGAGGTTGCCGACGATGTCAATCTTGTCGGAGACTTTTGCGCCCCCGAGAATCAGGACGTAGGGTTTTGCCGGGTTCTCGCTGACTGCACCGAGCATATCGCCTTCACGCATGAGGAGGTCTCCGGCGAACGCTGCTTTGACGAACGGAATGACTCCGCAGGTTGAGCAGTCTGCCCTGTGGCTTGCGCTGAATGCGTCCATGACGAACACGTCAAACGGAGCGGCCATCTTCTTGCTGAACTCGGGGTCGTTCTTCTGCTCTTCGGGGTGGTAGCGGGAGTTCTCGAGCACTACGATTTCTCCGGGCTTGAGGGCATCGACGGCGGCGGCTACTTTTTCGCCCACGCAGTCATCGACGAACACGACTTTTAGGCCATAAGCCTTCTCGATATCCGGGACGATCTGTGAGAGTGAGAAAGCTGGGTCAACTTTACCCTTAGGGCGGCCGAAGTGGGAGACGAGTGCGACTTTTGCGCCTGCGTCAAGTAATTTCTTGAGGGTGCTTGTATGGGCAAGAATGCGGGCGTTGTCGGTAACTTTCCCGTTCTTGAAGGGTACGTTGAAGTCTACGCGCATAAGTACTTTTTTGCCTGCAACATCAGCAGGAGTGAAAGTTTTGAGCTTCATGCTAATTCCTCCGTGTTTAGAATTTATGAGTTGGGTAGTTCATGGCGATATTTTACAGCAAGATTGTTTATTCGGGTTAGAGGGATTTACGCTTGCGGTTGCGGAGCTAGTTTGCGGTGATTTGTGAGAGTGCTGCTCTGATTTTGTCCCAGTGATATTTTACGGCGGACTTGTGGATTTGCGGCGTTAATTTCTTCCCGAGCTCCTCAAGGGTAGCGTCCGGGTATTCGAGCCTCAACGTGATTAACTTCTGCTGCGTTGGAGTGAAATATTCCGTCAGACCCGACCGCGTGATTTCTTCGGCGAGCTTCCTCTGTTCGCGTGCCGTCCTCATTGCCCGGGCGATATTCGCGCTGTCGTAATTGCTCTCACGGTTCGCCCTGCTCCTCACTGCGCGGATTAATGCCGTCTCGTCAAAGTCCAACGCCCCCGACGGCATCCCGGCATTGCACAGGAAAGTCATAACGTCATCGTAATTCCTCAGTGTGAACTCTGTGCGGTGTTCGTTCCAAGCTAGGCCGGTGAGTGCGAGGACGCTTCGTGTGATTTCTGCGGTGCGGGGTTCGGAGACTATCAGCGTGAGGTAGTAGCCGGACTTCGGGAAATAGAGTCCTCCAGTGCTGCCCCATAAGCCTTTGAGCCACGACCAAGACGCACGCAAAGTCTTCGGGAGCTTGAGAATTTTCGGAGGGCAGGAGAATCTTACTGAGGGCTTCCTGTTTCTGCCCGTAGTCATTGAGAGCTGTAGAGGGAAAGTTTTTGCGTAGGAAGTCAGGGACCAGAGCCGGACTCTTCCCGGACCTGTGAGTCTTCGTGCTGCGGTAAGTCGGTTAGTGGTGAAGTTCCTCATGCCCAAGAGGAGCCCGGAGGCTTCGTAGTCTGCTTGGTTCTGTGTCTTGACGGGAGAAGCTAGCCATTCATCCCACAGAGAGGCCAAGCGTAAATTCTTGTCCATGCTAGAACCCTAAGTTAATTGCCTGCTGTTCAGTCCAACAGAACATTTCTGCAGTACCGGGCCTAATAACTGCGGTTAGATATTGATTATCAAGCGGCGTGTAATGTACTCGGTTTCCGTTAGAATCAATCTTGCACTTTACGTACGGGAAATCGTCAAATTGAAATTTTTCCCTGAAAGCTATATTGAGTGTTCGTGCTGTAATCCTCGCAGAGTTATTGAGACTAACAGGTGTGCATAATATTCCGCTCACACGGCAGGCAGGATTATTCTTCTTGCACTCCGCAGCAATCCCCGTGAGGTAATAAATGGAATTTTTGTGAACCGTACTTGCTCTGCATAATATAACGACTATCCTATCACCCTTGCGGCAGATTAGGTACGGCATAAGTGTGTTAATATCACAATACTCAACCTGCCAGCCTCTTACCTCAAACTGGCAGCCTATATATAATGCATAACGTCTTACGATTCCTTGTGTGTCATAATTTACGAGGAAATTTGGCCAGAAAGCACCGTCCAGAACTTGCGGATTCGGCGCAACTGTAGGAAGAAGTGCAGTACCGTTAGGGGGTGTGGTGCTCCCTGCGGTTTGTGTTTTCTGCGGCTTCCTGATTTTGTTGCTGTCATTGAGAACAGGTTTCGCATGCTCAATCGTTGTCCTGCTGAGAGGCCCTGTATCCACAATAATATCACTGAGTACTTCGCTGATTTTTCCCTTTATGGGCTTCACGATGTCTGCACTCCCAATAAAAATTTTCCCTCCAGCCAAGCACAGCCGAAGGGACTAACTATCAATTCTACGCAAGGAACTCAAAACTTTTCCTGCTCCTGACGTTCTCACGGATCAACGGAGCACTTTCCACTTTTGCCCCGCCATCGTCCTTCTTGGCCTCCGTGTGCTCGAAACTATCACGTGAATTGCCCTGCCCCTGCCCCTCGTCATTGTCCTTCTTGCGGTGAACCCTCTGTGCCTCAGACATTGCCTCGCTCGCCTGCACCGTCTGAACCGCCCGAATCCCCTCACGCACTATCTCCTGACTCTGCCCGGTGTCCTGAGCTGCCGCCAATGCACTCGGGGACTGCCGAGCAACGGACTCAACGTTCAGGTTGGACATTAACATACTGACCGGCTGTATCGACATTTCACACTAACCTCCAAGACGGCCGCTCATGTAGTCGAACGGCTGCAAAACTATTTCTCTCTTCTCGTCATCCGCTACGAACGACGTATATTTACACGGCTCCTGCACTATATACTTCAGGCCCCGCACGGAAATCACAACACCGCTGTAACAAATATCCTTGACCCTAACAATACCTTTGTCCCTAACGAGTGCTAATTGTTCGTCGAGGTCCTCTAACTCTTTCTGCATACTCTCTCTGGCGGCCTGCACCTGAAATTTCATCTTGGTCAAGTTCATCATCATGGCTCTCTTGTTGTTGTCCAACTGGCCCTCTGCTTCCATTCTCTTGAGGAGTGCGAGATTCGGCTCTATGCGTTCAAGATTCTCATCACATCGCTTTATCTCCGTAGTGAAAACCTTGCGCTTTGCGAGCTGTTCGGGAGGCAGACCAACAATAACTTCTGTCTTAGTGCCCATTTCTGAGCCGAGAATACTGCAGGACACCTCCAGCCCCGCCTCAATTCTTCCTCCGGCAATCTGGGAGTTCTTCCCGCTGTCGAGAGCAACAACCGCGCGCTGTGCGTAAAGTTTGCTGTGAAGAATAGCCTTCTCCACGAGGATAGACCCGCCAGAACGAATCGTTACCTGGTCCCCAAAACTCAGGGAAATATCTCCGTTCGCCCTGATTGTGGCCTTGCCTACACCGCGCACTCCTCCGTGAATCTTCACGATGCCCTGACTGTCTATGTCAGCTCCCTCGACCGTGCCGAAAATCTCTATATTGCCTTGTGCCACAACGCTGAACCCGTCCCGGACCGCACCGTGAATCTTGA